>NZ_DAMDQC010000029.1:0-37530 GCF_032082325.1 Pantoea sp. CTOTU50773
CGTCGATTTTCTCCTTCATGAAGGTTTCCAGCGCTTCACGCACCACTTTGGTGTACGCGTCTTTGTCCCACTCCGCGCGCCCCACGCCGATGATGCGTGTGGTGTCGTGAATCTGACCGGCTTTCTCCAGCTGATACAGTGAAGGCAACAGTTTCCGGCGAGCAAGATCGCCTTTGGCACCGAAAATAACCAGATCGCATGCCTGGGCTGTTTGTGTTACCGCCATTTTCCTCTCCTCGTTGCAGGATATACCCGGTTTGAGCGTCCTCATCATCCCAGGTCCTTATTGTAATTTTCTTACAGCACAATGTACTTTTTTCCCCGCATCGGAACAACCCAGACGCGGTGTGGCATTAGCCATTACTTTGAACATGATGGCGAACAAAGGTGTGTTGTGGTGTGCGCTTTTCACGCTTTTTCTGTTTCGATGTTTGTCGGGATAAAACCCGGCAACGATCAAAGTATGACAAAAAAA
Source organism: Pantoea sp. CTOTU50773 (assembly GCF_032082325.1). Lineage (NCBI taxonomy): Bacteria > Pseudomonadati > Pseudomonadota > Gammaproteobacteria > Enterobacterales > Erwiniaceae > Pantoea > Pantoea sp. CTOTU50773. The sequence continues at coordinate 476 of NZ_DAMDQC010000029.1, forward strand.
ACGCGCTTACATTTGTCCGCTGCTGCGTGCGAGGGTGTATTACACGGTATATTGTTGTGAATTGGCAGCGTTTTATCAGGTGATGAACGCGACGAAAGTGATTGAGGCGCATCGGGTTAACGACATGCTGGAACATATTCAGGCGCAACTTAACGCGCTGAGCAAATCAGAACGGAAAGTGGCAGAACAGATTCTGGCCGCTCCGCAGCAGGCAATGCACTCCAGCATCGCCACCCTCGCCCGCGCCGCCGACGTTAGCGAACCGACAGTGAATCGCTTCTGCCATCGTATGGGCACGCGCGGCTTCCCCGACTTCAAGTTACGCCTGGCGCAAAGTCTGGCGAAGACCCCGAACTGGGTCAGCCGCGATGTGGAAGAAAATGACAGCGTTGAAAGTTACAGCCACAAGATTTTTGATTCCGCCCTCGCCGGCTTAAGTCATGTGCACCAACAACTGGATCTTCAGGTCATTGATCAAGCGGTTCTAGCCCTGACTCAGGCCCAAAAAATCGCCTTTTTTGGTCTCGGCGCCTCTGCGGTTGTGGCGCACGACGCGACCAATAAATTCCTGCGCTTTAATCTGCCGGTCATCTGGTCAGAGGATATTGTGATCCAGCGCATGAGTTGCATAAATAGTGGACCAAATGACGTTTTTGTTCTCATATCACGTACTGGTCGAACCAAAAATATGATAGAACTGGCTCGCCTGGCGCGTGTAAACGCTTCCACAGTACTGGCTATCACCTCTCCGGGTTCACCCCTTGCGGCAGAAGCAACCCTCGCACTGACGCTCGATGTACCTGAAGATACGGATATCTACCTGCCGATGGTTTCCCGCCTTGCGCAATTAACCGTGGTTGATGTTTTGGCGACAGGTTTTACCCTTGAGCGTGGCGCGGCTTTCCGCGAAAACCTGAAACGGGTGAAAGAAGCGCTCAAAGATTCGCGCCTGGAAAAGCGGTTGCAGTAAAATAATTAACATCACATTCACAATGTGAGTCGAATCACAGCCCATCGATCATATAGAATATGCGATTACACCGTGTCCCCTTGAGAGTGACACGAACCTTTGTCAACGGAGTCCTTCATGTCAAGACGTCTCAGAAGAACCAAGATCGTAACTACCCTCGGCCCAGCCACCGATCGCGACAATAACCTCGAAAAAATCATCGCGGCGGGCGCGAACGTGGTGCGACTCAATTTCTCCCACGGTACCCCGGAAGACCACCAGATGCGCGCCAACAAGGTGCGTGAGATTGCCGCTAAGCTTGGCCGTCACGTGGCGATTCTGGGCGACCTGCAAGGTCCAAAAATTCGTGTTTCCACCTTCAAAGAAGGCAAAGTCTTCCTCAATGTTGGCGATCGCTTCCTGCTGGATGCGGATATGGGCAAAGGCGAAGGTGATAAAGAGAAAGTCGGTATCGACTACAAAGGCCTGCCAGAAGACGTGGTGCCGGGCGACATCCTGCTGCTGGATGATGGTCGTGTACAGTTGAAGGTGCTGGAAGTTCAGGGTGTGAAAGTCTTCACCGAAGTCACCGTCGGCGGCCCGCTCTCCAACAATAAAGGCATCAATAAACTCGGCGGCGGTTTGTCTGCCGAAGCGCTGACGGAGAAAGATAAAGTCGATATCATTACCGCCGCGAAAATCGGCGTGGATTACCTGGCCGTGTCATTCCCGCGAAATGGTGAAGACATGAACTACGCTCGCCGACTGGCGCGCGATGCAGGTTGTGAAGCCAAACTGGTGGCCAAAGTCGAACGTGCAGAAGCCGTTGCGTCTCAGGAAGCGATGGATGATATCATTCTCGCCTCTGACGTGGTGATGGTCGCGCGTGGCGACCTCGGCGTTGAAATTGGCGATCCAGAACTGGTAGGGATCCAGAAGGCGTTGATTCGTCGTGCGCGTCAGCTGAACCGTACCATCATCACCGCCACGCAGATGATGGAGTCGATGATCACCAACCCGATGCCAACCCGTGCTGAAGTGATGGACGTGGCGAACGCCGTGCTGGATGGTACCGATGCCGTAATGCTGTCAGCAGAAACCGCTGCCGGTCAGTATCCAGCGGAGACCGTGTCTGCGATGGCGAAAGTGTGTCTCGGTGCGGAAAAAATCCCAAGCGTCAACGTGTCTAAGCACCGTCTTGAAGTGCAGTTCGACAACGTGGAAGAAGCGATTGCGATGTCCGCGATGTATGCAGCCAACCACCTGCAGGGGGTTTCTGCCATCATCACCATGACCGAATCGGGCCGTACTGCGCTGATGACGTCACGTATCACTTCTGGCCTGCCGATCTTCGCTATGTCACGTCACGAACGTACATTGAACCTGACTGCGCTGTATCGCGGCGTGACACCGGTTTACTTCGACAGCAACAATGATGGTGTAGCCGCCGCGCATGATGCAGTGAACCTGCTGCGCGACAAAGGTTTCCTCGTCTCGGGCGACCTGGTGATTGTCACCCAGGGCGACGTGATGGCAACCACCGGCACCACCAACACCAGCCGTGTTCTGCGCGTAGACTAAACGCTCACGCACCACTCACAGCGGCTGTAACAACATGGATAAACGCGACTGCCTGGCAGTCGCGTTTTTATTTTTTCTGACAAGGAGGCCAGATGGCCCGCTATCAACCGATTACCCAACTCACTGGACGGGTGCTGCTGTTCCCGCTCGCGCTGGTGTTGTTTGAGTTCGCGACTTACATCGCCCATGACATGATTCAGCCCGGCATGCTGCTGGTCACTTCTGAATTCAACGTCGGCCCGGAATGGGTGTCGACTTCTCTTACTGCTTATCTGATGGGTGGCGTGGTGCTGCAGTGGCTGCTCGGCCCGCTCTCGGACAAATATGGTCGCCGTCCAGTCCTGCTGTTCGGCATTCTGTTCTTTGCTGCGGCCTGCATTCTGACCACCTGGGTCACGAACATCGAACAGTTTGTCACCCTGCGCTTTATTCAGGGCATCAGCCTGTGCTTTATCGGTGCAGTCAGTTATGCCGCCGTGCAGGAAGCGTTTGATGAGGCTTTAGCGGTGCGCATGATGGCGCTAATGGCCAACGTGGCCCTCTTAGCCCCGCTGGCCGGTCCGCTGGCGGGTGCCGCCTGGTTGACCGTGGGTGAATGGCGCAGCATGTTCTGGCTGTTTGCGATTTGTAGCGTGGTGGCTTTTGTGGTGCTGTGGCGCATCATGCCGGAAACCGCTGGCGATCGTAGCCACTCCATTGCCCTGCCGAATCTGGCACGCGCCTATGGCCGTCTGGCACGCGATCGTCAGGTGATGTATGGGTCTTTCGCTATTGGCCTGGTGTTTATTCCGATTCTGACCTGGGTTGCCCTGTCGCCCGTGATTCTGATGCATGACGAGGGCTTATCGCGCATGAAGTATGCGTTGCTGCAACTGCCAGTGTTCCTTGCCATGATTGCTGGCAACCTGACGCTGGGTAAACTGGCGGGTCGCGTTCCCATCGAGCAGCCGGTCAAATTCGCGGCGTGGCCGATTCTGCTGGGTTTAAGCATCTCGTTGCTGGCTAACCTGCTCGACAGCCATACCTACCTGCTGCTGACCGCAGGATTAAGTCTGTATGCCTTTGGTGCGGGCATGGTCAACGCCGGTCTTTATCGTCTGACGCTGTATTCCAGCAGCGAAGGTAAAGGCAGCGTGGCAGCCATGCTGGGAATGATCAGTATTCTGACATTGGCCATCGGGATTGAACTGGCGAAAGCAGGCTACTTCAGTGGTGGCACGCCATGGTTCAGCGGCATCAACTTTGCGGCGGGTGTGCTGTGGTTTGGCCTGGTCACACTGTTCCTGCGTGAACGTATCCGGCGCAGCCACGTCGAAGCGGTAGAATAATCAAAGGGGCCAATCGGCCCCTTCGTTATTTCTTGCGAGGATAAAGCTCCTTACGCGCATAAGGTTCAATATCCCCTTCTTTACGCGTTTTCAGCAGCTTTAAAATCCAGGTGTATTGCTCTGGATGCGGCCGCACAAATATCTCAACTTCCTCATTCATTCGCCGCGCCAGGGTGTTATCGTCGGCATCCAGCAAATCGTCCATCGGCGGACGCACATAGATTTCCAGACGATGGGTCTCGCTGTTGTACACCGGAAACAGTGGCACCACGCGCGCTCGACACACTTTCATCAATCGGCCGACCGCTGGCAGTGTTGCTTTGTAGGTGGCAAAGAAATCCACAAATTCACTGTGCTCCGGGCCGTGATCCTGGTCCGGCAGATAGTAACCGTAATAGCCCTGACGCACCGAGGCGATAAATGGCTTAATGCCGTCATTACGTGCATGCATGCGGCCACCAAAGCGACGCCGTACGGTGTTCCACACATAATCCAGCAGCGGATCGCTCTGATTATGGAACATGGCCGCCATCATCTGGCCCTCTGACGCCAGCAGCATCGCCGGGATATCCACGGCCCAACCATGCGGCACCAGAAAAATCACGTTCTCTTTGTTGGCCTGCAGGGCTTCGATAATTTCACGGCCGTGCCAGTCAACGCGTTGGCGCACACGAGCCGGATCGCGCATCCCCAACTCAGCCATCATCACCATCGCCTGTGGCGCGGTGGCAAACATACGATCAGCAATCTCTTCGCGCTGTGCTTCGCTTAACTCCGGCAGGCAATAATAGAGATTGATCAACGCACGACGACGCGCACTTTTTGCCAGCTTACCGGCAAACCGCCCCAATCCACCCAAAATCGGGTCGCGCACTTTGGCAGGCAGCATTGCCATGCCCGCCAGCGCACCAATCGCCAGCCAATTGCCCCAGTATTTCGGTTTTAAAAAAGAACGTTGAAAAACGGGAATAAATTCACTGTTATTTTTCTTTCGGGTTTCCATGCACTCGCCTCTGACAATGACGGGACAATGATAGTGACGGTGGTTAATTTTGCAATCATCATGCGTCAGATAGCAAAAAACCGACGAATAATTCGTCGGTTTTTTCACTATTGGCTACAGAAATGGGTTATTTCAGTGCCAGCCGTGGCAGATAACTCTTCACGTCCGCCAGATAGTTGCTGCGATCTTTACCAGTCAGCCCTTCCATACGCGGCAGTTTCGCCGTGAGTGGGTTGACGGCCTGATTGTTGATCCACACTTCGTAATGCAGATGTGGCCCCGTAGAGCGCCCGGTGTTGCCTGAGAGCGCAATACGGTCACCGCGCTTCACTTTCTGTCCTGGTTTCACCAGCGCCTTACTCAGGTGCATATAACGGGTCATATACTGACGACCGTGACGAATGGCCACGTAGTTACCCGCCGCCCCGCCATTTTTGACCATCACCACTTCACCATCACCCACGGCCAATACCGGTGTACCGATCGGCAGCGCGAAATCGACACCCTTATGTGGTGCTATGCGGCCCGTTACCGGGTTAAGACGGCGCGGATTAAAGTTGGAGGAAACGCGATACTGTTTCACCGTCGGGAAGCGCATAAAACCACGGGCAAGGCCTGAGCCGTTACGATCGTAGAATTTGCCATCTTCCGCGCGGAACGCGTAGTAATCTTTGCCACCGGTACGCAGACGCACGCCGAGCAGCTGGCTCTGCGCACTTTTGCCATCCAGCATCTCGCGTGACATCAGCACGCTGAAATCGTCACCGGCGCGCAGTTTGCGGAAATCCATCTGCCACTGCATGGCTTTGATAACATTGCTGGTTTCAGCACTGGTCAAGCCTGCACGCTGGGCGCTGGCACCAAAGCTGCCACGCACTTCACCTTTCAGCACACTATTTTGCCACTCGCCCTTTTGCATCTCCTGCTGCATCTTAAAGCTGCCATTCGGCTGGCGCTCGTAAGTGCGGGTTTCACGGCGATCCACTTCCCAGGTAAAGTTTTGCAGTTGACCATCCGCATCCAACGTCCAACTGAGTTGCTGACCGACGCGCAGGTTACGGAAATCTTTATCGCTATTGACTAACGCATTGATATCACTGAGATCAATACCGTACTGATTCAGTGCGCTGCTCAGGGTATCGCCAGAGGAAACGGTGTAATCGTGTTGATTCGGGTTGTCCTGCACATCTTTATCGATGTCATCGGCCGGAATCTCTTCTTCCGGTTCAACCGTGGTCTGATCAATCGGCTCACTGGCTTCGGGTAACAGCGTGCGCAGTTCGTTTTTGTCCAGCGTGATGTCTTTCACGATGGGGGCAACATCATGGGGATGATAAACGTAAGGCCGCCAGACAGCGACGGCCAACGTGATAACGGTTAATGATCCCAGCATAACGCGGTGGGGACGCGGCAAATTATTAAATGCGAGGGCGACAGAGCGGGCTATCTGCTGCACTTTTACTTATTCCTCTATGCTCCATTCAGGCAGCTCGCATACTGGCTCGACAACTGTGAGAGGAATTTCACATAGCTATCTTTGGTTAAGCTGATTCCCATGCCCAGCGGGTCAAGTGTGCCTTTGCGCACGTTGGTTCCGCGAGACACGGCATCGATGACGGCCGGCCTGAATTGTGGTTCAGCAAAAACGCATACGGCTTTTTGCTCAACCAACTGTGTTCGTATTTGATGTAAACGCTGGGCGCCCGGTTGGATCTCAGGGTTGACGGTGAAATGTCCAGCAGGGGACAAACCGTAGTGTTTTTCAAAGTAGCTGTAAGCATCGTGAAAAACGAAATAACCCTTACTCTTAACGGGGGCAAGCTGCGCGCCAATATGCTTATCCGCATCTGCTAATTCTGCTTCAAACTGCTGCAGGTTCGCGTCAAGTTTGGCTCTGCTTTGCGGCATAAGTTCCAATAATTTTCCGTGGATTGCAACCGCAGATTGTCGCGCAATCTCAGGTGACATCCACAGGTGCATATTAAACTCACCATGGTGGTGGTGTGTATGAGACGGCTCCTGGTCATCAGACTTATCTGAGTCATGCTCATGATCGTGACCGTGCTCATGTTCGTCCTCGTCTTCACCACCACGAATCAGTAGCGGTTTCACCCCTGGCATCGCCGCTATTTCGAGATTTTTAGCCTCAGGTAACTCTGCCGCTGACTTGGTCAGAAACGCCTCCATTTCTGGTCCAACCCATACCACTAAGTCCGCGTTTTTAATACGTTTTACATCAGAAGGACGTAAAGCATAATCGTGCTCTGAAGCGCCATCGGGCAACAGCACTTCCACTGGCGTCACGCCATCTGCAATGGCCGCTGCGATAAATCCGATCGGTTTGATTGAAGCCACTACGGCTGAGTGCGCGGGCATCGCGCAGGCGGCGGCGAGAGCCGCAGCAGGAAGAGTGAAAGCGAAGCGCTGCTTAATGTGTAACATAATGCGTCATTCCATCGTGACCTGTTGATGGAATGTGATATTATAACATTCGAAATTCAATGCAACCCGTAAATAATATGTCGTCACTTGTTACACTTGAAAACATCTCCGTCAAGTTTTCCCAGCGCCCTGTGCTAGCAGGTATTAGCCTGACACTGGAGCCAGGGAAAATACTTACGCTGCTTGGGCCGAACGGCGCGGGCAAATCGACGCTGGTCCGGACGGTGCTCGGCCTTCTTACGCCTACAGGGGGTAGCGTCAAACGCACCCCCGGTTTACGCATTGGCTACGTGCCTCAGAAGTTGCACATTGACCCGACGTTGCCGATCACCGTTGAACGTTTTATGCGTCTGACGCGTGGCAGCAAGCGAGATGCTATTCTCCCGGCTTTGAAACGCGTGCAGGCCGGACATCTGCTGAATGCGCCTCTGCAAAAACTCTCAGGTGGTGAAACCCAGCGCGTACTACTGGCGCGTGCCCTGCTCAATCAACCCCAGTTACTGGTGTTAGATGAACCTACGCAAGGCGTTGACGTAAATGGGCAAGTGGCGCTCTACGATTTGATCGATCAGCTTCGTCAGGAGCTCAACTGTGGCGTGCTAATGGTTTCGCACGATCTGCATCTGGTGATGGCAAAAACTGACGAGGTACTGTGCCTCAACCACCACATCTGCTGTTCCGGCACGCCAGAAGCGGTGTCGCAGCATCCAGAATTTATCGCCATGTTCGGCCCACGCGGCGCGCAGCAATTGGCTATTTACCGCCATCATCATAATCACCGTCACGATTTACAGGGACGCATTGTGCTGCGCAAAGGAAATGGTCCGTCATGATTGAACTGTTATTACCCGGCTGGCTCGGTGGCGTGCTGCTGGCGCTGGCGGCGGGTCCGCTTGGCTCGTTTGTGGTCTGGCGCCGCATGTCTTATTTCGGCGATACCCTCGCGCACGCTTCGCTGCTCGGCGTGGCCTTTGGTCTGCTGCTCAATGTGAATCCCTATTATGCAGTGATTCTGGTGACTGTATTTCTGGCTCTGGGCTTAGTGTGGCTGGAGCGTCGTCCGCATCTGGCCATTGATACGTTACTCGGTATTATGGCGCACAGCGCGCTGTCGCTGGGTTTGGTGGTAGTCAGCCTGATGCAGGGTGTACGTGTCGATTTAATGGCGTATCTGTTTGGCGATCTGCTGGCGGTGACACCGGATGATTTGTGGATGATGGGCGCTGGCGTGGCCATTGTACTGGCGGTGATGGCATGGCAGTGGCGTTCACTGCTGTCGATGACCATCAGCCCGGAGTTAGCTCAAGTGGATGGCGTCAACATTCAACGCACGCGCCTGATGCTGATGCTGGTCACCGCCTTAACCATTGGTGTGGCAATGAAGTTTGTCGGTGCACTGATTATCACCTCACTGTTGATTATTCCCGCTGCCACCGCACGTCGTTTCTCCCGTTCACCGGAACAGATGGCCGGTTTTGCGGTGATTATCGGTATTCTGGCGGTCACCGGCGGACTGACGTTCTCCGCCACTTACGATACACCCGCCGGCCCTTCCGTGGTGCTGTGCGCCGCTGTGCTGTTCATCTTTAGTATGGCGAAAAAGCCGGCGGCGTAATAAAGGGGCCATTAATGGCCCCTTAGCGAATGCCCGATCGTGAAATCGCGCAGCCGGACGAACGCCAGCATTACTCGTCGCGGCTGATGCCGAAATGCTTGTAGGCATGCTGCGTGGCCAGACGGCCGCGCGGCGTGCGCTGAATGAATCCTTGTTGAATCAGGAAGGGTTCAATCACATCTTCAATGGTTTCCCGTTCTTCACCAATCGCCGCCGCCAGGTTATCCAATCCCACCGGACCACCCGAGAACTTGTCGATGATCGCCAGCAACAGCTTGCGGTCCATATAATCAAAACCCTGATTATCGACGTTGAGCATATCGAGTGCGCTGGCAGAGACTTCTCCACTCATCACACCGTTGGCGCGAACTTCGGCGTAATCGCGTACGCGACGCAATAAACGGTTGGCGATACGAGGTGTACCACGGGCACGGCGCGCCACTTCTAACGCGCCCTCTTCACTCAATGCCAATCCTAAGCACGCTGCACTGCGGCTGACGATGTGTTGCAGATCCGGTACGTTGTAAAATTCAAGGCGTTGCACAATACCAAAGCGATCGCGCAGCGGCGAGGTCAGCGAGCCCGCGCGCGTGGTGGCGCCAATCAGGGTAAAGGGGGGCAAATCAAGTTTGATTGAGCGCGCCGCTGGGCCTTCGCCAATCATAATATCCAGCTGATAGTCTTCCATCGCCGGATAGAGCACCTCTTCCACCACCGGTGATAAGCGGTGAATCTCATCGATAAACAGCACGTCATGAGGTTCGAGGTTGGTCAGCATCGCAGCCAGATCGCCTGCCTTCTCCAGCACCGGACCAGAAGTGGTACGTAAATTCACGCCCATCTCATTCGCCACAATGTTAGCCAGCGTGGTTTTACCTAATCCCGGCGGGCCGAAAATCAGCAGATGGTCCAGCGCATCGCCACGCAGTTGCGCTGCTTTGATGAAAATCTCCATCTGCTCGCGCACCTGCGGTTGCCCCACGTATTCCGCCAGGAGCTTAGGACGAATGGCACGGTCGAGGCTCTCTTCTTCATTTATAGAGACGCCCGAGACCAGGCGATCGGCTTCAATCATGCATTACCTCAAATAGCTGCGCGCAGAGCTTCACGGATCAGGGTTTCGCAATCCGCATCAGGTTTGCCGACTTTACTGATCATGCGGCTGGCTTCTTGCGGTTTATAACCCAGCGCCACCAGTGCAGCAACCGCTTCGGCCTCAGCATCATTCGCGGCTGGCGCTTCAGACGGCGTGGTCAATGTGAAGGTCGAGTCACTGCCAAACAGATCGCCGTGCATGCCTTTAAAGCGGTCTTTCATCTCCACCACCAGACGCTCGGCGGTTTTCTTGCCGACGCCAGGCAACTTGATCAATGACGCGATCTCTTCACGCTCAACGGCGGTCACAAACTGTTGTGCTGACATGCCAGAAAGGATTGCCAGTGCCAGTTTTGGCCCCACGCCATTGACTTTCACCAGTTCACGAAACAGCGCACGCTCTTGTTTGTTATTGAAGCCGAACAGCAGCTGCGCATCTTCACGCACCACAAACTGGGTGAAGATAATCGCTTCCTGATTGATCTCCGGCAGCTCGTAGAAGCAGGTCATTGGCATGTGCACTTCATAACCCACACCGTGCGCCTCAATTAACACCAGCGGCGGCTGTTTTTCCAGAATATTGCCTCGTAAGCGACCAATCACCTGAGCAGTTCCTTATGTAATCCTAAAAATACCTGATTGATTTCCGCTGACGTTAAAGCGGCAAGCGAGCGCATGACGATGAACGCACTGAGGTCAGTGATTCAGGTGAACAAGGGTAGCTCGCGCATCAGCCAGTGGAAATATGACGGGTATTTATATCATAAAAAAGGCTGGATCAATATCCAGCCTTCAATGTTTGGGTTTTCGTCAGCCGGACCGCAATCGCCCACGCGTCATCACCAGCTTAGCGTCACTCAATCGCGTGGTGTTTTGGCTCAGGTGACAATGGGTAATGGCAATCGCCAGCGCATCAGCGGCATCAGCTTGTGGGTTAGCGGGCAGTTTCAGCAAGGTGCGCACCATGTGCTGAACCTGACTTTTTTCTGCCCCACCGGTGCCGGTTACCGTTTGTTTGACCTGACGTGCGGCATATTCGAACACCGGCAAATCGAGATTCACTGCCGCGACAATCGCTGCGCCACGCGCCTGGCCCAGCTTAAGCGCTGAGTCCGCATTCTTCGCCATAAATACCTGCTCGATAGCAAAATAGTCTGGCGAGAATTGGGTGATGATTTCTGTCACCCCGGCGTAAATCAATTTGAGGCGAGAGGGTAGATCGGTGACGTTGGTGCGGATGCAGCCGCTGCCCAGATAGCTGAGCTGGCGGCCAACCTGACGAATCACACCGTAACCGGTGACGCGCGAGCCGGGGTCAATCCCGAGAATGATCGCCACTACGCGCCTCCGGCTGTTAGGTTAATGGAAAACGCCATTACAGCGTTTCCGCGACCTCATCAGAAATTTCACCATTATGATAAACTTCCTGCACATCGTCGCAATCTTCCAGCATGTCGATCAGACGCAGCAGTTTCGGAGCGGTTTCCGCATCCATTTCCGCTTTGGTGGAAGGGATCATTGAGACTTCAGCGGTATCCGCCTTCAGGCCACCGGCTTCCAGCGCGTCACGCACCGCACCCAGCTCTTCCCACGCGGTGAACACATCAATCGCACCGTCGTCGTAACTCACCACGTCTTCCGCACCGGCTTCCAGCGCCGCTTCCATGACCGCATCTTCATCCTGGCCTGGCGCAAAGGAGATCACACCCTTTTTGCTGAACAGGTAAGAAACGGAACCGTCGGTGCCGAGGTTGCCACCGGTTTTGGTGAAGGCGTGACGCACTTCGCCCACGGTACGGTTACGGTTGTCACTCAGACACTCGATCATCACCGCTGAGCCGCCTGGACCGTAACCTTCATAGATGATGGTTTCCATGTTGGAATCATCTTCGCCGCCCACGCCGCGTGCAATCGCACGGTTCATGGTGTCACGGGTCATGTTGTTGGACAGGGCTTTGTCCATTGCTGCGCGCAGACGCGGGTTGGAGCCGGCATCGCCGCCGCCCAGTTTCGCTGCGGTCACCAGCTCACGGATGATCTTGGTGAAGATTTTGCCGCGCTTAGCGTCCTGCGCCGCCTTGCGGTGCTTGGTATTTGCCCACTTACTATGTCCAGCCATCTTGAGTATTTCTCCGATCTTTTATTTCGCACGAGCTATCTTACTTGCGATCTCGATTCCCGGCAGTGCTCGCAATCCTCACGTACAAAAGTACGCTCCGGTTGCTGCGCGCTGGCGGTAACCGACCTCGCTGCGCCGATTACGCTCGACTGTTCAATATTAGGGCGCAGGGTTGAAACTCTGCGCAGGATAAATGAAATCTAGCTGATTCGTCGCCGGAAAAACGCGCGGCGGCGGGCATTCAGGTAAATTCTTCGATTGCCTGGCGATTACTCCAGGACTTGGTCAGGGCTGCGGCAGCGGCAGGATCGAGCCAGCGCGCGGCGAGATGCTCGGTGAGCAGCAGGTCACGCTCTTGCGGGAGTGCCAGCCGGAACCAATGTTCGCGGTTGTGCGTGATGCCAGGTGCGTAGCGATGGCGATAGTGCGGGAAGATTTCAAACTCAATGTGTTTGTGGCAATCGTCCAGCACCAGCTGTTCGCCCGCAACGTCGATACCCAGCTCTTCTGACACTTCGCGCTGTGCCGCCTGACGCGGGCTCTCACCCGCTTCGAGGCTGCCCGTTACGGATTGCCAGAAACTTTCATCATCCCGTCGCTGCAGCATTAACACCCGGCCAGTATCTCGCGCAAAAATCACCACCAGCACTGAAACCGGATGTTTATAGCCCATTACTTGTTCTCTGACTTTTCTTTCTTCGGAGCCACAAGAATGCCGAGATCCAACAACGCTGCCGGGTTGGCTTCGCTTGGCGCTTCGGTCATCAGGCACGCCGCTGCAGTGGTTTTCGGGAACGCGATAACATCACGGATGTTGTCGGTGCCGGTCAGCAGCATCGTCAGACGGTCCAGCCCAAAGGCCAGGCCCGCGTGCGGTGGTGTGCCGTATTTCAGTGCATCCAACAGGAAGCCAAACTTCTCGCGCTGCTCTTCTTCGGTGATACCGAGAATGCTGAATACGGTCTGCTGCATGTTGCCGTTGTGGATACGCACGGAACCGCCACCCACTTCGTAGCCATTGATCACCATATCGTAAGCGTTCGCCACGGCCTGCGTCGGGTCGACCGCCAGCTGTTCTGCGGTCAGCTCTTTCGGTGAAGTGAACGGGTGGTGCATCGCAGCCAGACCGCCCTCTTCATCCGCTTCAAACATTGGGAAGTCGATGACCCACAGCGGTGCCCACATGCTTTCGTCAGTAATCTTCAGATCACGGCCCACTTTCAGACGCAGTGCACCCAGCGCATCAGTGACGATTTTGGCACGGTCAGCGCCAAAGAAGATCAGATCGCCATCTTGTGCAGTGGTGCGGTTCAGAATCGCTTCAACGATTTCAGGCGTCAGGAACTTCGCCACCGGGCTCTGTACACCCTCGAAGCCTTTTGCACGCTCGTTGATCTTCATCCACGCCAAACCTTTGGCGCCATAGATCTCAACAAATTTGGTGTACTCATCAATCTGCTTACGCGTCAGCGCTGCGCCACCCGGCACACGCAGCGCGGCAACACGACCTTTCGGATCGTTAGCCGGGCCTGCGAACACCTGGAATTCCACGCTTTTCAGCAGGTCAGCCACGTCCACCAGCTCCATTGGGTTGCGCAGATCGGGTTTGTCAGAACCGTAACGGTTCATAGCTTCAGCAAAAGTCATTTGCGGGAAGTCACCGAGATCCACGCCTTTCACGTCGATCCACAGTTCACGAATCAGACGCTCCATCTTTTCACGCACCTCCTCGGCGGTCATGAAAGAGGTTTCCACGTCGATTTGGGTGAATTCTGGCTGACGGTCTGCACGCAAGTCTTCATCACGGAAGCATTTAACGATCTGATAATAGCGATCGAAACCGGACATCATCAGCAGCTGTTTGAACAGCTGTGGGGACTGCGGCAGCGCGTAGAATTTGCCTTTGTGCACGCGGCTTGGCACCAGATAGTCACGCGCACCTTCTGGCGTGGCTTTGGTCAGCATCGGGGTTTCGATATCGAGAAAGCCCTCGTTATCCATAAAGCGACGCACGAAGCTGGTGATTTTCGCACGGGTTTTCAGACGCTGTGCCATTTCCGGACGACGCAGGTCCAGATAGCGATAGGTCAGACGCGCTTCTTCGCTGTTGGTCTGGTTAGAGTCCAGCGGCAGAGGTTCAGCGCGGTTGATGATGTTCAGCGCATGGGCAAACACTTCGACATCGCCGGTGGCCATATCGCTGTTGCGGTTTTTCTCTTCACGCGCACGCACGGTGCCGGTGATCTGGATACAGAATTCGTTACGCAGCTCAGAGGCCAGCTGGAAAGCGTCCTGATGATCGGCGTCGAAGAATACCTGAGCGATACCTTCACGGTCGCGCATATCGATAAAAATCAGGCTGCCCAGATCGCGACGGCGGTTAACCCAACCGCAGAGAGTGACTTGCTGACCCACGTGAGACAGATTGAGCTGTCCGCAATATTCTGTACGCATAACGTATCCTTTTAACTTCGCCGCTGCTGCCAGACAGCATCAGGCCGCGTAACCTTCTGAGATGCTGTCGCAAAAAAGGCAGCTATTATAATGGAAAAACCCAGGCAGGATAAGTAGAGCCAGATCAAAGCGGGCAAAACATTGCGGTTTATCGCGCGGATTTTCCTGCCGACACCAAAACAGGGTACATTACCCGGCCTATTCCCGCCCGTAAAAGGATCAGGTGCCGCGTTTGACACTTCGCATTGGATTACCACAATGGCAGCATCCCCGCTGGAAGCAGTATGGGCTGGAAACCCTGGCGGATTACGCCCAGCTGTTTGACTGCGTGGAAGGCAACACCACGCTGTATGCGCTGCCCTCGCCGGAAGCAGTGATGCGCTGGCGCGATATGACTCACGATGACTTTCGCTTCTGCTTTAAATTTCCCAACAGCATCAGCCACAAAGCCGCGCTTCGGAACTGCGATGAACTGCTGAACGAATTCTTCCGCTTGCTCGATCCGTTGAGCCAGCGCATCGGGCAGTATTGGCTGCAACTGCCGGCGACCTTCTCACCCACGCAACTGAAAGACTTGTGGCTGTTCCTCGATAGCCTGCCGCGCGGGTTTAGTTACGGCGTTGAAGTGCGCCACGAGCAGTTTTTTGCCAAAGGCGAGGCTGAGCGCGCGTTCAACCGTGGCCTGCTGGAACGCGGCGTGAATCGCGTGATCCTCGATAGCCGTCCGGTGCACGCCTCGACTTCGCAAAGCGCCGCCGCCGTGGACGCCCGGGCGAAAAAACCGCGCGTGCCACCGCATGCCGTGCGCAGCGGTTCGCAACCGATGGTGCGCTTTATCGGCAGTGACAGCGTGGAAGAGAGCGTGCCGCTGTTTCAGCCGTGGCAAAACAAACTGGCAGAATGGCAGGCGGACAGCGATCCGATGCTGTTTATCCATACGCCGGATATGGGCGAAGTGTTCCCCTTACTGCAGGCGCTGTGGCCTCAGTTGCTGCAACTTGAGCCTTCGCTGCGCAATCTGCCCGACTGGCCGCAACAAAGCAGCTTGTTCTAAACTCAAAGCGGGTGCAGCCTGCGGGACTTTCTGACAGAATAGCGCCCTTTCCGATTCCTCTCTCCGGACTTTTCATTATGTCTGACCGCGATACGCTATTTTCCGCACCCATCGATAAGCTGGGTGACTGGACCTTTGACGAGCGCGTGGCTGAAGTCTTTCCCGATATGATTCAGCGCTCGGTGCCGGGTTATTCCAACATCATTTCGATGATTGGCATGCTGGCAGAACGCTTTGTGAAGCCTGATAGCCAGGTTTACGATCTCGGGTGCTCGCTGGGTGCCGCCACGCTCTCAGTGCGCCGTAATATTCATGTGCCGGGCTGCCAGATTATTGCCGTGGATAACTCTCCGGCGATGGTGGAGCGTTGCCGCCGCCATATTGATGCCTTCCGCGCAGATACGCCGGTGCAGGTGATTGAAGCGGATATTCAGGATATCCATATTGAGAATGCTTCAATGGTGGTGCTGAACTTTACTCTGCAATTTCTTGAGCCGCCTGCGCGCCTGGAACTGCTGAAAAAGATCGCTAAAGGCCTGAACCCCGGCGGTGCGCTGGTGCTGTCTGAGAAATTCAGCTTTGAAGATGGCGAAGTGGGCGAACTGCTGTTCAACATGCATCACGACTTCAAGCGTGCTAACGGTTATAGCGAACTGGAAATCAGCCAGAAACGCAGCATGCTAGAAAACGTCATGCTCACCGACAGTGTAGAAGCGCATAAAGCGCGTCTGAAAGACGCCGGTTTTGCCCATGCGGAATTGTGGTTCCAGTGCTTTAACTTTGGTTCTTTGGTAGCGTTGAAATGATTGATTTTGGCCGTTTTTATCAGCAAATCGCCACCGGCCCATTGGCGAGCTGGCTGGAAGTTTTACCCGCACAAGTCGCAGCCTGGCAGCGCGAGAATCTGCACGGTAAATTCCGCGACTGGGAAAAGTCAGTGGATTACCTGCCGCTGCTGAACCCGCAAACGCTGGATCTGGTCAACAGCGTCACGGCCACGGCTGACGATCTCACCGATCGCCAACGTCTTGGTATTGAAAACCTGTTGCGCAACCTGATGCCCTGGCGCAAAGGTCCTTATTCCCTTTACGGCACCGAGATTGATACCGAATGGCGCTCGGACTGGAAATGGGATCGCGTGCTGCCGCATATCTCGCCATTAACCCACCGCACGGTGCTGGATGTCGGCTGCGGTAGCGGCTATCACATGTGGCGCATGATCGGCGCAGGCGCGAAGCTGGTGGTCGGCATCGATCCGATGCAGCTGTTCCTGTGTCAGTTCGAAGCGGTGCGTAAGCTGCTGGGAGACGATCGTCGCGCCCATCTGCTGCCACTTGGCATCGAACAACTGCCCGCCTTGCAGGCTTTCGACACGGTGTTTTCGATGGGTGTGCTGTATCACCGCCGCTCGCCGCTCGATCATTTATTGCAGTTGAAAAACCAGCTGGTCAGCGAGGGAGAGCTGGTGCTGGAAACGCTGGTCGTTGAGGGCGATGAAAACACCGTTCTGGTGCCGGGTGAACGCTATGCGCAGATGCGCAACGTTTACTTTATTCCGTCTGCTGCAGCGCTGAAAGGCTGGCTGGAGAAGTGTGGTTTTGTCGATGTGCGCATCGCGGATTACGCGGTGACGTCAGTGGAGGAGCAACGTCGCACCAGCTGGATGACCAGCGAATCACTGGCCGAGTTCCTTGATCCTAACGACAGCAGCAAAACCATTGAAGGTTATCCAGCACCGCTGCGCGCGGTGCTGGTAGCACGCAAGCCGTAATGATTAACGCCGCGACAGCGCCAGCTTCGCGGCGAAACCGATAAACACGCAGCCGGTCAAACGATCCATCACTTTCAGCACCGTTGGACGACGCAGATGCGCCGCGAAGTACTGGCTGCCGCCAATCAGCACCGCATTCCACACTAATCCAATCAGCATGTGGGTTAACGCCATCAAGGTACACCACAGCGCCACTGACGCCCCGGCCGGAATAAACTGTGGCAGGAACGTGACATAAAACACACCGACTTTCGGATTTAACAGATTGCCGAATAATCCTCGCGAGAAGCAGGCGAAATAGCTCTGCTCTTTACCCTGCACACTCTGACTCTCTTCCGCCTGAGTGCGGGGATTCAGCAGCAGTTTGACGCCGAGATAGAGCAGATAGGCGGCGCCAACCCACTTCAGCAGGTTATACGCCATTTCGGAAGCCAGCAGCAGCGCGCCAAGACCCAGCCCCACTACTACGCCCCACACCAGACAACCCATGGTGACACCCAATGCGGTGGCTGATGCCCGTTTCCAGCCTTGCGCGGCTGCGGAACGCAGCACCAGCGCGGTATCAAAGCCTGGCGTTAACGTCAGAATAGTAATGGCAAAAAGAAATGAAAATATCAGTGTCATGGCGAGCTCCCTGTCAGTTCGCCGCTATCTTAACCTTGCCGCAACATCTTGACGATAGTTACCTTCCGTCAGTAATTGATAATAATTCTCAACTTGCCAGTAATGGTTAAATCTCCGTCATTTATCTGTGTCACTTTATCGTTAACGGCTTTTCTCACATCAAGGAGTTGTCGCTATGAGTAAATTCATTTTTTCTTCTCCGCGTAAGTATGTTCAGGGTGCAGGTGTGCTGGATGAATTGGGGACCTATGTGGCCGAGCTGGGCCAGCATGCATTTTTGGTCGCCGATGACATCGTCTGGAAACTGATTGGTGAACGCACACAGAAAACGTTAAAAGCGGCGGGCATTGAGTTCAGCTGGCAGCAGTTTAACGGTGAAGCCTCCAGCAACGAGATCAATCGTTTAACGCAACTGGCGAAATCACAAGGCAGCAATGTGGTGGTGGGCCTTGGCGGCGGTAAAACGCTGGATACCGTAAAAGCGATTGCGGATGAGCTTAAGCAGCCGGTCGCCATAGTACCGACCGTGGCCTCGACGGATGCGCCCTGCAGCGCGCTATCCGTGATTTATTCCGACAGCGGCGTATTTGAGAGCTATCGCTTCTACAGCAAAAACCCGGATCTGGTGCTAGTTGATACCGCGGTTTGTGCCGGTGCGCCAGCCCGCTTGTTCGCCTCCGGCATTGCCGATGGTCTGGCCACCTGGGTGGAGGCACAGGCCGTGCTGCGCTCGCATGCCAAATCGATGGTCAACGGCGATCCAACCATTGCAGGCACCGCCATTGCGCGTGCTTGTGAAGAGACACTCCTGACATGGGGCTACAGTGCTTACACGGCGGTGAGTGAGAAGCGCGTGACGCCTGCCGTCGAAGCCGTGGTGGAAGCCAATACCCTGCTTTCAGGACTCGGATTCGAGAATGCCGGGTTGGCGGGTGCGCACGCCATTCATAATGGCTTTACCGCGATTGATGGCGATATCCATCATCTGACGCACGGCGAGAAAGTCGCTTACGGCACGCTGACGCAAATGGTGCTGGAGCAGCGTCCGGATGAGGAGATTGCGCGCTATATCCGCTTCTACCGCTCAATCAAGATGCCGACCACGTTGAAAGAGCTGCATCTGGAGAATGAATCCTGGGAGAATCTGCTGCGCGTCGGGGCGCTGGCAAACAGCGAGGGGGATACATTGAAAAACCTCAACCCGAACTTGTCGCCAGAAGACATTGCCAACGCGATTGTCGCAGTGGATGCCTTCAGTAAAACCGTGCAGTAAAAGAGGTTGGGCGCACCACGGTGCGCCCGGACCAACCGCGTTTACTCCCCGTCATCCGCTACGGCTGGCGGGCGATCCCAGTACTGATATTTGTACGCAGAACTCAGGTGGCGCTCGATGGTGCCTTTAGCAAACACCTCGGTTTCATGCAGATAACTTAGCGTACAGTTGCCCACCTCATCCCATAACTGACACTCGTCAACTGAACTTAAGGTACTGACAGGCGTGGTAGCGAAGCCATTAAGCCGCAGCTCTCGCCACTGCTTATCATAACTATAGGTGTCTTTACCGCGTGCACTGGACGATGAGGTGACCAGCCCTTGTGGATTCCAGCGCCAGGTGCTCTCTCCGTTGGTCATCACATCACTGCCGCGCGCGACGCTTTTCTCCAGACGAAAATGTTTGTCGTAGCGGTAAGTGGTATCGGTGAAGCCATCCTTGCCCATGCTGGTAAATTTGTCGGAAGAACTGATGATGTTGCCATGTTGACCCATTTGCCAGCTGATGGTGCCCTGACGGTTATCCACCACTTCCTCTTTGCCCGCTTTTACCACTTTGACCAGGTAGGCATACTCCGCCACCCAACCTCGCTGCACGCGGGCGATGTGCTGTTCCATGGTCAGCACCACGTTGCCTTCGTTCTTGTCATACGTAATGTCGGCAACCATCAAATCCCCGCACTGATCGAACTGCCCCAGCACGCGTTTTTGCGAATCGACATCTTTACCAAACTCACCGGCTACGACCTGACGTACCGCGCCTTTGGCATCACCACCCAGCATGATCCAGTTGTTGCTGCTGGTAATATTTTTGCTCAGAGGCGGACAGGCAGTGCTCACCGCCAGCGCTGAACCAGACAAGGGAAACAACAGCACTAAAACAGCACAAGAGTAGGATTTCATGAATGTTATCCGCGCTAAGCCATAAAGTAATCAAAGCATCTTTTTTAACAATGCGCTATCAACGGCTGTACAGCAGACAAAAAGAACCCCAGCAAAACTCACTGGGGTTTGGTACTTGCAAACATCACGTCAGAGTTTTGGCGTGCTGCGCGGCAAAAGGGGTGCGAACTCAGGCGACACGAACTGCGGTCATTTCCAGCATGCTTTTCATCGCTTCGACCACATCGCCGTCGACACAAGTTCGGCTGAATTCGTCGACTTCTGCTTCGGAGCACATGGAGACACCGGCTTTACGGTAGCGCATCGGCGAAGCAACCAGTCGGCTGGCGGAGCTGTGAACTTCCTGCAGACCACTATCGATAAATTTCTGCAAATTGCTCAAACGAACACCCGCACCGGCCATAATAATTGGACCCGTGCTCAGTTCATTTAGTTCCCGCAACAATGCAATTCCAGTTTCTGCGCTCTGCTGCTGGCCGGAAGTCAAAATACGCGCAACGCCTAAATCCGTCAGTACGTCCAGCGAACGTTTGGGGCTGTGGCACAAATCAAAAGCGCGGTGGAAGGTCACCGCCATGCCATCACTGAGCGCCATGATCTGCCGCATGCGCGCAATATCAACATGGGCATCTTCATCCAGCATGCCGATCACCACGCCAGGGAAACCGAGTTCACGCATCAGTGCAACATCGGATTTCATCACCTCAAATTCCTGTGCGGTGTAACAAAAATCGCCGCCACGCGGGCGAACAATCGGGTGAACCGGTATGGACAGTTCACGTTGTGCGGCTTCCAGCACGCCAGCTGACGGCGTCAGCCCGCCTTCGCGTGGGGCACTGCACAGTTCCACGCGATCGGCACCGGACTGCTGTGCAGTCATTGCACAGTCGATGCCGTAGCAACAAATTTCCAGTTTCGTCATAGCTTGCTCCTTTTCATGACTTCTGGCTCGAGAGGATGGCTTGAGTTAGTCTGCTTAATTGGACAGTTTACGTGGAAACCTCACTATGGCATTCGATTTTGATCAATGGATAGACCGTCGTCACAGCGATAGTTTGAAGTGGCACAAATATGGCGATCGTGATGTGCTGCCTTTATGGGTTGCAGACACGGATTTTCGCTCGCCGCCCTGCATTATTGAGGCCATTAAAAAACGCGCCGATCACGGTGTTTTTGGCTATGGCGGCACACCCACAGGATTGATTGATATCACTGTTTCCCGCCTGGCGCAGCGCTACCACTGGCATATTCAGCCGGAATGGATCGTTATGCTGCCTGGCGTCGTCAGTGGTCTGAACCTTTCGGTCCGCGCGTTTACCGAGGCTGGGCAACGCACAGTCGCGCCAACGCCGATTTATCCACCGTTCCGCGCGGCCTCAAAACTCGCCGAGCGTGAACAGATCAACTTGCCGCTGCATTTACAGCATGGCCGCTGGGTCGTCGATCTCGATACGGCTGCGATGCAGGGCAATGAACGCCTGCTGATGCTGTGCAATCCGCAAAACCCCGGCGGCACCGTGTATCGTCGCGAGGAACTGGAGGCGCAACTGGCGTTTGCTCAGCAACACGATTTAATCGTTTGTTCTGATGAAATTCACTGTGATTTGATTTTGTCGCCCGATGCCCGCCATATTCCTTTTGCAGCATTGAGTGATGATGCTGCACAGCGCAGCATTACGCTGATATCGCCCTCGAAAACCTTCAACATCGCTGGTCTCGGCGCATCAATGGCGATTATCCCCAACCCTGAATTACGCAAACGGTTTAAACAGGTACGCGAAGGTATTGTGCCAGGGGTCGATATTCTCGCACTGGTGGCAGCAGAAGCAGCCTGGCGTGAAGGTGATGCATGGCTGGAGGCGCAAATCCAATACCTGCGGGCGAATCGCGACTGGCTGGTGGCGCAGGTGAATGCACTCCCCGAATTGCACATGAATTCGCCCGAAGCGACCTATCTTGGCTGGATTGATGCCAGCCAGCTGGATGTGGCCAGCCCCGCGCTCTATTTTGAAAAACACGGCCTCGGTTTTTCACCCGGCCGCGATTTTGGTGATGACAACTTCGTGCGCTTTAACTTCGGCTGTACTCGCGTCTTACTGGAACAGGCGGTGAGCCGATTGCATAGCGCAGTCATGGCACGGCGTTAGCCTTGTTCACTGGCGACAATGTCTTCCAGTCGCCAGGGATGAAACTTGATGGTGGTTTGCCCGTCCGTCACCGCCAGTGTCGGGTTGGGCAAACGCTCATGCTCACCTTTTGGCGCGCTGGTTTTGAACGAAATGCCGGGTTGCGTCAGTGCATGATCGGAGAGCAATGCCATCGCGCGCACACCCAATGTTTCGGGCTCACCGCGCAACACGATTTCCACATGTTCCCAGCCTTCATGGCGATACAATTTCTCACCCGGCCAGGGTAACTCAATCACATCGACCTGCCATCCAGCGATCGTTAACGGCTGATGCAATTTGAACAAGCAGATTGGGCGTCCGTTGATCATGGCTTCGGAAAACTGACTGCCCATCTGCTGCAATCCCGCCTTCCAGCGCTCCGCCGTGGCGAACTGATGGCAGCGCACCGCCAGGTGATCGGCCTCATGTTCGGATAACCGCAGCCCTAATCTTTCAGCAAATTGCTGCAAGGAGTGCTCAAATCGAGCCAGGTCTTGTTCTAAATCACTCAGTTCAGCAGGAAAATTCATCTCAATACTCCAGACACATCAATATCAATTCAATTATTTTAATCAATTTAAAAACAGCAGCGCTTCAGAATCCGCTTGACAAAATCGTCGGATTCCTCCGATTTCATCATGAAAAAGACCTGAAACCGCATAAATAGGCCCTCTCTTTAGGATTATTCGCCTAAATAGGTCCAGCGGTTACTTTATGAAAACACCTTAAATCACTGTTAATATTAACGATAATTAATACAATGAGATAAGTCTTATTTCAGTTGCAAACAATTGCAGCTTGATACCCTTTCTTATAAATTTGTGTTTCACAACTACAAGGAATGGCTCTATGTCTATGCTCATTGTTGTCGCGGTCCTGATTGCATTGATGGGATTTGCAATTTCCCGCCACTGGAAGGTGCGTGAAGACAAAAGCGTTAAAAATCCTCGTCGTCACCCGCGTCGCCGTTAATCGGCGCGCGGGTTGCTGTTACCCGCCATTGCGCATGCTAAAAGCTGACGCACTTTAACATTTCACGTATACTTCCCCTCTTATTTTTCCGTCCCGCCGCGCTGTTGCGGGATGAAGGCACCGGCTCGCCGCCACTGGCGGGCCTTTTCAGCATATGAAGGTAACGCGGTGAATATTCAGGCTCTTCTATCCGATAAAGTCGGTCAGGCAATGGTAGCGGCGGGTGCGCCAGCAGATTGTGAACCTCAGGTTCGTCAGTCGGCTAAAGTGCAGTTCGGCGATTATCAGGCGAACGGTATCATGGCTGTGGCGAAAAAGCTCGGTCAGGCTCCGCGCCAGCTGGCTGAACAGGTGATTCAGCATCTGGATCTCGCCGGCATCGCCAGCAAAGTCGAAATCGCCGGCCCCGGCTTCATTAATATCTTCCTCGATCGCAACTGGTTGGCTACCCAGGCCGCGCAGGCCCTGCAATTGCCGCGCCTTGGCGTCAGCAGCCTCAAGCCACAAACCGTTGTCATTGACTACTCGGCACCCAACGTCGCCAAGCAGATGCACGTCGGTCACGTCCGTTCCACTATCATCGGTGACGCTGCGGTACGCACGCTGGAATTTCTCGGCCACAACGTGATCCGCGCCAACCACGTCGGCGATTGGGGTACTCAGTTCGGTATGCTGATTGCCTATCTGGAAAAGCAACAGAATGAGCACCACGAAGATATCGCGCTGGCGGATCTGGAAGAGTTCTACCGGGAAGCCAAGGTCACCTATGATGCGGACGAAGCCTTCGCCGAACGCGCCCGTGGTTATGTGGTGAAACTGCAAGGCGGCGACGAATATTGCCGTGCAATGTGGAAAAAACTGGTGGATATCACCATGAGCCAGAATCAGGAAGTCTATGACCGCCTGAACGTGACGCTGACGCGTAAAGATGTGATGGGTGAAAGCCTGTACAACGATATGTTGCCTGGCATCGTAAGCGATTTGCGTGAAAAAGGGCTGGCCGTAACCAGCGAAGGCGCAACCGTGGTGTTCCTTGATGAGTTCAAAAACAAGGAAGGCGAAGCGATGGGCGTGATCATCCAGAAAAAGGATGGCGGCTACCTCTACACCACCACCGATATCGCCTGCGCCAAATACCGCTATGAGACGTTGCATGCCGACCGCGTGCTTTACTACATCGATTCGCGCCAGCATCAACATCTGCAACAGGCGTGGACCATTGTGCGTAAAGCCGGATACGTGCCCGAGTCTGTGCCGTTGGAGCACCATGCGTTTGGCATGATGCTGGGCAAAGATGGCCGTCCATTTAAAACCCGTAGCGGTGGCACCATTAAGCTGGCCGATCTGCTGGATGAAGCCGTTGAGCGTGCGCATGCGCTGGTCAGCGAGAAAAACCCGGAAATGTCAGCGCAGGAGCTGAAAGATCTGGCGGAAGTGGTGGGTATCGGCGCGGTGAAATATGCCGATCTGTCAAAAAGCCGCACCACCGATTACATCTTCGACTGGGATAACATGCTGGCGTTTGAGGGCAACACTGCACCATACATGCAATATGCCTACACGCGCGTGCTTTCTGTGTTCCGTAAAGCCGGCATTGAAGCTGACAGCCTGAGCGGCGACATCGTGCTGACCGAAGAGCGTGAAGCGCAACTGGCAACTCGCCTGTTGCAGTTTGAAGAAGTGATCACCCAGGTTGCGCGTGATGGCACGCCGCATGTGATGTGTGCTTACCTGTACGATCTGGCAGGCCTGTTCTCAGGCTTCTACGAGCACTGTCCAATCCTCTCCGCCGAGGATGAGCAGGTGCGTAACAGCCGTCTGCAACTGGCTGCATTGACCGCTAAAACGCTGAAACAAGGTCTGGATACGCTGGGTATCAAAACCGTCGAGCGTATGTAGTAACAAAAAACCCGCCTCGGCGGGTTTTTTATTGGCTATTGGTAATTCACCGTCACTTCACTGCTCACCACTCGCAATCCCGGCGGTAACGCGCCCTTCCCCTGAAAACCGAACGCCAGATGCAGCGTCTCGTCAGCCGGAATATTCGCCAGGCTACGCGTTGAACCACTGCCGCCCTCAATCTCTACGCAACGCTGAGTCGCACACAAACGCACGATCAGCCCCGAGGGGGCTGGACGGCTCAACTGGTAACGCCAGTTCACCACCGTAATAGTGCCCACTGCGGGCGAAGGTGCTTTTAAAGCTGGCGTCGTGTGCCAGTTGCCGCGCACGCCGAGGCTCGGACCACTGGCACTGTCATGCCAGGAGCCTGCTGCATCCACATAGAGCGGTAGCGCCATCATCGGCAACATCATTAGAGTCCAACACCAACGGCGCATCGGTTATTTGCCCCCAATGGTGGCGGTCATACGGATCTGGCGATTGTCGGTCAGCTCCATATTTGACAGCACCACCAACTGTGGCAGATTGCGGCGCAGGAAGCGCGCCAGCAAGGCACGCAGCGGATGGTTCACCAGCAGCACTGGTGGTGCACCCGTCATCTCTTGCTGTTGCAATGCACCCTGCGTCTGCACTAACAGACGATCGGCCAGGCCGGGCTCTAACCCCCCACCGCCCTGTAACGCTTGCAGCAGCAGACGCTCTAAGGTGGCATCCAGTCCAATCACCTGCACTTCACCGTTACCTGGGAACCACTGCTGAGTAATCGCACGGCCCAGCCCCACACGTACCACGCTGGTCAGCTCTTGTGGATCGGTCTGGACCGGCGCATGTTCCGCCAGGGTTTCGATGATGGTGCGCATATCGCGGATCGAAACACGCTCAATTAACAGGTTCTGCAGCACTTTGTGCAGGGTGGTCAGGGTGATAACGCCCGGCACCAGATCTTCCGTCAGCTTCGGCATCTCCTGGGTCACGCGATCCAGCAGCTGTTGCGCTTCCTGACGACCAAACAGTTCACTGGCGTATTGACCAATCAGGTGGTTAAGATGCGTTGCCACCACGGTACTGGCTTCTACCACGGTAAAGCCCTGAATCTGCGCCTGCTCTTTCAGCGCACTATCGATCCAGATTGCCGCTAAACCGAAGGCAGGATCGACGGTCGGTTCACCCGGCAAAGAACCGGCTGCAGTACCAGGGTTGATCGCCATCCAGCGCCCAGGATAGGCATCACCGCTGCCAATTTCCACGCCTTTCATCAGGATGCGGTAACGCGCAGGCGGCAACTCCATGTTGTCACGGATGTGCACCACCGGCGGCAGGAAGCCCACCTCCTGTGCGACTTTTTTACGGATACTGCGGATGCGACCCAGCAGCTCACCGTTTTGCAAATGGTCAACCATGGGAATCAGGCGATAACCCACTTCGAGACCCAGCGAATCTTCCAGCTGCACGTCTTTCCAGGAAGCTTCCACCGTGGCGGGTGTCTCCTGCGTTTTGACCAGACTAGAAGGTTCAGAGGTAGTCTTCGGTTTCATCTCTCGACCGCGCAGCCACCAGGCCAGACCGAGCAACGCGGCGGTAAACAGCAGGAAGACAAAGTTGGGCATACCCGGCACCAGGCCGAGCAGACCGATAACACCACCACTCAGCATCAACACGCGCGGATTGCTAAACAGCTGGGAGACCATCTGATCGCCCACATCCTGATCGGTGCTGACGCGCGTCACGATAACACCCGCAGCGGTAGAGATGACCAGCGCCGGGATCTGTGCCACCAATCCATCACCGAGGGTCAGCAGTGTATAGGTTTCACCTGCGTGCCCCAGATCCATGCCGTGCTGCACTACGCCCACCAGCAGACCGCCGATTACGTTAATCACCATAATCAAAATACCGGCGATGGCGTCACCACGTACGAATTTACTCGCACCGTCCATTGAGCCGTAGAAATCGGCTTCCTGGGTCACTTCGCTACGACGACGTTTGGCTTCCTCTTCCCCGATTAAACCGGCGTTAAGGTCAGCATCGATCGCCATCTGCTTACCGGGCATCCCATCCAGCACAAAACGCGCGCCCACTTCGGCGATACGTCCGGCACCTTTGGTGATAACCATAAAGTTGATGATAACGAGGATGATGAACACCACGATACCGATGGCAAAGTTACCGCCCACGAGGAAGTGGCCGAAAGCTTCAACCACGCGTCCGGCGGCATCGGCACCCGTATGGCCCTCGAGCAGGATAATACGGGTTGAGGCAACGTTCAGCGCCAGGCGCAGCAACGTTGAGAACAGCAGAATGGTCGGGAATGCCGCGAATTCCAGCGTACGCTGGGTAAACATTGCCACCAACAACACCATGATCGATAAGGCAATGTTGAAGGTGAACAGCAGGTCGAGAATGAAGGCAGGTAACGGCAGCACCATCATCGACAGGATCAACATGATCAGTATCGGTCCAGCCAGCACCTTCCACTGCGTGTCTTTAAAGTTGCCCGGTAAACGCAGCTTTTCGGCCAGATTAGCCATCGTTTCTGTTCTCTCCTGCAAAGTCCATGTCTGCCGGAACCGGCAGCTGTTTTGGTTTAGTTGGGATCAAGCCACCTTCGCGTTTCCAGCGACGCAGTTGCCATACCCAGGCCAGCACTTCCGCCACGGCACCGTAAAGCGCGCCGGGGATGAACTGTCCAATTTCCGTGTGTCGATACAGCGCACGCGCCAGCGGCGGTGCTTCTAAAATCGGAATGCGATGTTCTTTTGCCAGCTCACGAATTTTTAGCGCAATATCCCCGACCCCTTTCGCAATCACCTTTGGCGCGCTCATCTTGCCTTCCTGATACTGCAACGCCACCGAGTAGTGCGTTGGGTTGGTGACGATAACGTCGGCTTTCGGTACATCTGCCATCATGCGACGACGGGCCGCCGCACGCATCGCCTGACGAATGCGCCCTTTGACGTGCGGGTCACCTTCGTTTTGTTTGTGTTCGTCGCGGATTTCCTGGCGGGACATTTTCAGCTTTTTGAAATGGCTGTAGAGCTGCCAGAACACGTCGAAACCGACCATGGGCACCAGGCCCAGCATGATCAACGCACAGCTAATGGCGATCATGGTTAAACCGTGATGGAGCGCGTTGGTGGGTGATTCACTGATTAACCGCAGCATCTCCTGCCAGTGCGACCAGATGTACCAGCCACCCACCAGACCCACCAGCACCGCCTTCAAAATGGCTTTTAGCAGTTCCGCCCAGGTCTGTGAGGAAACCATGCGTTTAAGACCACTCAACGGATTCAGCTTGTTGAAATCCAGCTTGATCGATTTACCGCTGATATTGATCCCACCCAGCAGCATCGGTGCAGCTATCGCCACAATCACCAGGCCTGCCATCAACGGCAGCAGCGCCATCACTGCCTGGCCGATCAGGTTGCTAATGTGGGCGATGATCATTTTGTCATCGGTCACCATGGCATGATCGAAACGAAAGCCAGTGGCCAACATGCTGGCCAGCTGTTCAGCCATCAGTTCGCCGCCGAGCCACAGGATCAGCAAGCCCGCCAGCAGCATCAGTACCGATGTCAGCTCGCGCGATCGCGGAATCTGCCCCTCTTCTCGCGCCTTCTCTAGTCGGTGCGCCGTGGGCGATTCTGTTTTGTCCTCGTCGCTCTCTTCAGCCACGACATACCTCAGCTGGCAGGAATTCTGAGCATAGGATGCCAAAACCCGCCAAGGCTAAAGCGTGGATTAAGGAGCGAAAATACGAGTTTATTTAGCCATAAGTGAAATTGCGACGTTACAGCATAAGCCCGCTCCTCATGCGCGTCCCACCGTTACGCACCAGGCTACTTTAGCCAATGAGGAGTAACTGAATGCCGCATGCTGCTTCTTATACGAACCTGAATAAGGAATAAAAAAGGCGTCCTCCCGCACGTGATGAAAACATGGGGCCGGACGCCTTTATCCAAAGCACTCACTTTATCGCTATTAACGAAGCAAATGCGCAATGTCTCTTTGCTATAGCAAAGCCTGTGCCAGATAATTATCACTTTAAATTCAATCTCTCAGCGAAGCTAACTTGCTAACCATCATTTACTTTGCACAGAGATGACGCAGAATAAGCACAAAACTTGTGCAACCCCCTCCTCCGGGTTATGGCTTTAGTGTTATTACCCATACCCTGAAGTTTGGCCAAAACACCGTAAGTGAAAAAGTATGAGTCTTAAGCAAAAGCTGTGCCGTACTGACTTTAGATAGGGCGGAAATGTGCACGGAAATTCCGAAAGTAAGAAAATTGTTTACCTGCGCAATCTTTTTTTAACCTTAAGGAAAGATTAAGAAGACTTACCAATGACAAGACATCTTTCTACGGCACTTCGGCTTTATCGCCTGCGTCACACACTTACACGACTAAATAAGTAAATTCAGCTTATCTATCACTAAAGGCAGAGGTTTTTTATCCCCCTGCTATGCGCTGTTTTCGCCCGTTAGCACGGGTTTTCTCGCTATGCAATGGATTGAATTCTCAAAAGTCTTAGGTAGACTGAGCACAGTACTATCTTTCTGTAATCTGACTGTTTTTTGATGGCTTTCCCGCTGCATACTCTGCCCGCCTTAAATGCGTGTGCCACATATTAATCTGCAGCTAATCTGATGAAATTTGAGGTTCATGGTGAATAAGAGTCTGTTGCTCACTCTGCTGGCAGTATTGACATTGGCGGGTTGTAAAGCGCCACCACCGCCGATGACTGATGACACCCTGGTCACCAGTGAGGTAAATGGCGTCAAGCTGGTTCACCGTCATGCGGTGGCAGCGCCAGGCGAATTCACGCCGGTTAATGAGAGTTTCCGCGCACTGTATGCGGCGTCGGTGATGACCACGCCAGATTATGGCGGCAAGGTCGTTCGTTATCTCGATAACGCTAAACCCTTTGAAGTACTAGGACGTGTCGAACACAGTTGGTTAGCCGTTGCCGATGAACCCAATGGACAGCTGATTGGTTACATCCCGCCGAAAGCCGGGGTTGAAAGTAGCCGTTATGACGCCACCCTGCGTAGCGACCGTCCACGTCCCCGCCGTACTAAACAGGTCTGCGTGGCCGTTGGCGGAGCCAGCAAGGCTTGCCGCACCAACGATACCGCGACCTGGATCCTAGACTGATAATGCAATATGGCGCAGATTGTCCACAGCAAGGTCGCACTCTGTGGACGCTCCCTAGCGCCATTGCCAGGAAAAAAGATATTTAATGACCCAGGATTCTGTTGTCCGCGATGGCATTGTCGCGGGCAACGATAACCTTTTGCTTAATGCCGCAGCACCGATATTGAATGCCGTTGTCCGTATACGGCAGGCTGCTACGCATGACGATCCCGCCGGTTTACGCCAGTTACTCATTGAAGAGATCCGCCAATTCGAACATCGCTGCAAGCTAGCCGGTTTGCCGTTTGAGATGATTATTGGTGCGCGCTACTGCTTATGCAGCGTACTGGATGAAGCCGCCGCACAAACTCCATGGGGTACGCGCGGTGTGTGGTCAGGGAACGGCATGCTGGTCACTTTCCATAATGAAAGCTGGGGCGGCGAAAAAGTGTTTCAGTTACTTTCCCGCGTCTCGCAACGCCCGCAGCAACACCTGTGGTTGCTGGAGCTGATTCATTACTGTCTGTTGCTGGGCTATGAAGGACGTTATCGCGGCAGCGATGCTGGCCGTGCACAGTGTGAAGGGATTCGTAAACGCCTCGCTCAACTGATCCAGGAAACGCGCCCGTCAACCACTAACCCGGCCGTGCCGCTGGTGGAAGTGCATCCCCTGGTCAGTCGCTTAACCCGTCCGATGGTGCCGCTATGGGCCTGCGCGATGTTAGCGGCCCTGATTGCCTGCCTGATTTACAGCGGCCTGAACTGGCGGCTGGGCAATGCGGCCGAGCCGCTGCTGCGCGCCATCTATCAAACACCGCTGCCACAAATTATGCCCGGCCGTCGCCCTACCTCACCGCAGGCATTGCTGGATTTGCATCAGCGTTTGAATGATGTGATCGCCGCCGGTCAACTTGAAGTCAGCGATGGTGCCTTTGGCAGTAAAGTGATCATTCCTGCCGATAAACTCTTCTCCCCTGACGGTACTGTGGTCAATCAGGTTGGTCGCGCGCTGTTGGCGCACGTTGCCAGCGCCATGAAAACCGTTAAAGGCACGGTACTGGTGTCGGTGTATACCGATAACAGCCCGGTGGATGGGCGTTTTGCCTCAAGCTATGAATTTTCCTTTGCGCGCGCACGCGCCGTGACCCAGTTGCTAAACCCGCAACTGGCGGAAGGGCACAGTGTGAAAGCGGAAGGCCGCGGCGACAGTAATCCGCTGCTGCCAAATGACAGCAATGAAAACCGCGCGCGCAACCGCCGTGTGGAGATCACCCTGTTTGCCGCACCGGAAACCCTTGGCAATCATCCAGGAGGTGAGTGATGCGCGCATCGCTGCAACATCTGTTAACCCACCGCCTGCTGTGGAGCCTGATTGGTGTCACTGCCTTAAGCTGTGTGCTGTGGATGCTCGGCCCGCTGTGGAGTTGGGGAGACACCCGCCCCCTTGAGCCGGTGTTTCCTCGTCAACTGCTGGTCGGTTTGCTGTTCTTCTGCTGGGTGCTGTTCCAGTTTATCCCGGCGATCTGGCGCGGCTGGTTTAACAGTAAACTCCTCAACCGTTTGCAGGAGATGAGTCACGAAGAGCTGTCCGATCGTCAGGCCACTGATACGCTGCTGGCTCAGCGCTTCAGTGAAGCAGCGCTGCGCCTGAAACGCACACAGTTTGGTCGACGTCATCAACAGAACTGGCTGGCCCGCTTTCAGAGCCACTATCTCTACCAGCTGCCCTGGTATGTGATGATTGGGGCGCCCGGCGCGGGCAAAACCACCGCCCTGCTCAATGCCGGACTGGAGTTTCCACTGACCGATAGCCTTGGCAAAGCGGCGATTCGCGGCGTCGGCGGTACGCGTCACTGCGACTGGTGGTTTACCGACAGCGCGGTGTTGATCGATACCGCAGGGCGATATGCTCTTCAGGAGAGCCAGCGTGTACGCGACGGCGCCGAGTGGCAGAGTTTTATTAACCTGCTGAAACGCTATCGCACCCGCCAGCCGATCAACGGCGTGATCATGACCATTAGCGTTGCCGATCTGCTCACCGATTCCGCGGAAGCACGTCACGCACAGGCCAGCGCGTTACGTAGCCGCATGCAGGAGTTACACCAGCAAACTGGTATCCATTTCCCGGTGTATGTGATGGTGACCAAGACCGATCTGCTGAAAGGGTTTTTAAGCTTTAACGAAGGCCTGAGCAAACCGCAGCGCGACGCCATCTGGGGATTCACCTTCCCCTGGGAACCGGGTAAACCGCACAAAGATGACTGGCATAACAGTTTTAGCCAGCAATATCAGCGTTTGGAACAGCGCCTGCAGCAGCAACTGCCCACGGTGATGGCGAATGAACGCGATCTCACCCTGCGTGCTGACTGTTTCCTGTTCCCACAGGAGTTCAGCTCGTTAAGGCCGTTGCTGAATGAGTACCTGGATGTGGTGTTCTCGCGCCATGAGGATGAGATTGCCTGGTCAGCGCGCGGCTTATTCTTTACCAGCGGGACTCAGGAAGGCTTACCGTTTGATCGCATCATGGGCGAACTCAACCGTAAGCTTCAATTGCCACAGACCGGTGAAAGCAGCCGCGCCGCCTGGGAGAGCGTCACCCGTAATAACCCCATCCCCGGCGATAAAGGCCAGAGTTTCTTTATCCGCGACCTGCTGAGCGATCTGGTGTTCCGCGAAAGTGGCTTAGCGGGCAGTAACCGCCATTGGGAGTACCGCAACCGCCTGTTCCACTGGATTGGCTACGGTGCGCTCACTGGCGCATTGCTTTTGCTCTCCGGTTTATGGCTGGCCAGCTATGTCCAGAACCAGCAATATCTTAACCAGGTCGCCGAGCGTATTGAGCCAATGACTCGTCAGAGTCAGCAGGTGATTCATCAGCCAGCCGATAATATCTTTGATCTGCTACCCTTCTTAAATAACCTGGTGAAGCTGCCGTTGTCGGAGCGCTTTTCCCTCGACAATCCACCGCTTAGCATGCGCGTGGGTCTCTATCGTGGCAACCAGGTAAGCGATGCGGCATGGGTGCTTTATCAAAATGCGCTTAAGTCTCTACTGTTACCGCGCGTGGCCCAGCAAATCACCAATTTGCTGCGTGATGACCCCGGTAACGACAATGAATACAGCCGCAATGCGCTGCGTGCCTATCAGATGTTGTATCAACCGCGCAATTATGACGGCGAATTCCTGCGCGCCTGGCTGATGCAGAATCTTCAACGCAATCTGCCAGATGATGTCAGCGCCCGGGATTTGCAGCAGCTTGACTGGCATCTTAGCCAGCTTCTGGATCAGCAGATTCAGTCGTCGCCTTATGCGCGAGATAACGCACTAATGATGCGCAAGCTTGCAGAAAATCTGAAAATTGCCGGTGCGAATGGCAGTTCGCTGGCGATTGCACCACAGCGGGTTTCGCAGCGATTGACCGGACACAGTGAGTAATGGTGAGGTAACCATGGCGACGCACACCGCGCCAGGTTGGTACGGCAAATTACCGGCCACCGGCGATTTCCTGCGCCAGCGCCTGAGTGAGAATACCGTAACGCCCTGGAGCCATTGGTTTCAACAGGGGCTCATGCACTGGCATCAGCAACCCGATGCCTCCACTCAGCTGTTTCTGCGCGCACCTGTCTGGAATTTTGTTCTGCCGCTGTCGCCGCTACGTCAGCAGGTGCAGATGGGCTGCCTGCTGCCCTCGTGCGATCGCGTGGGGCGCAGCTGGCCGCTGTTGGCTTTGCGAAGTTTTCCGCTCAGCCACTGGCACAGCGCTCAGCTGGCCATGTCGGGCGACTGGTTTCAGGAGTTGGGCACGCTGCTACTGCGCGGCGTGCGTGACCGGCTGAACCCGGATGCGCTGGAGCAGCAGATGCAACGCGTCACGCCGCTGATGGTCCCGGATAATCAGCGCAGCGATATTATGGATGTGATTGGTTTTGATGATCTGCCCTGCACGCTGAGCTGGCGTGAAGTGGCGGATAAATTTGATCCCCAGCAGCATATTAGCTACTGGTGGAGTAATCGCAGTGACGGTTTTGCCCACGCCACACACAAACACAGTGGGCCGCTCACCGCGCAACTTTTTGCGTTACTGTTTAACCCGGCGGCAGGTGCACAGCCGGGACGCAACGGCCTCTATCCACCCATGTTTGAATGAGCCGCAGCGTTTTCCTTGTTAACAGGATGACTCATGCAATTTACCATTGTGCAGTGCAATACGGATGTGCCAGCAAAGACGGTTGCTTTTAAACCGCCTGGGGGAACCATTGGCCGCAGTCAGGATAACGATCTGGTACTGCCTGACGAATCGCGCGCCATTTCACGCTTGCAGGCGCTGGTGCATATCTCCGCGGAAGGTGAATGCCGCCTGACCAATCAGGGCAGCGTGACCTCGGTGGTATTGAACGGCGTGGCGCTACAGCGCGGTTCACAAGTGCAATTACAGCATGGTGATGCACTGCAAATCGGCGATTATGGCCTTGAGGTGCGCGATCCGGCCTGCCAGAGTACCCAGCATGATGACCCGCTCACGTTCTTCGCGGACAGCACTGCCGATCCTCTCGGTATGCAGCAGGCATTCGACAGGGTGCCGGAACCCACTGCGGCGCGTCCGGAGCGCCTGACTGACCCACGCCTGGGTATTGATCCACAAAGTGATGCCCCTTCGGCTCCCGCCACGTTGCCGCATGCAGATCAGGACAAGCTGCTGGCCGCGCTGCTGGAGGGCATGGGATTGAACAATGGCCATCACACGACGATCACCGAAGAGCAGATGCGCGTGACCGGCCGCATGCTGAGCCTGTTCTCGCAAGGCACTGTTGCCCTGCTCTCTTCCCGTTCGATCCTCAAGCGCGGCGTGAAAGCCGATATGACGATGATCCTCAATGAGGCCAACAATCCGTTTAAAATTTTGCCTTCGGGTAAGACGGTATTGATGCAGATTTATCAGAGCCAGATGCCCGGTTTTATGCCGCCAGAAGCGGCAGTGCGCGATGCACTGGTGGATTTGCAGGCGCATCAGCTGGGTATGATCGCTGGCATACGCGCGATCATCGCGGCGATGCTGCAATCCTTCAATCCGCAACGGCTGGAAGAGGAAGCACGTAAAGATGGCGTGTTGCCTAAGCTACCGTTTAACGGCGGGCGTAAAGCGGCCTTGTGGGATTACTTTTCACGCCACTACCAGCGCACTGCCGGTGAAATTGAAGATGACTTCCATACCCTGTTTGGTGAAGCGTTCCTGCATGCGTATGACATGGAAGTGAATCAATATAAAGATTCCCAGACTCGGACCGAAGACGCATGAAAATGATGTTTGCCAGCCGTTGCCAGCAGGGAATGCGCGATGAAAACCAGGATCGCACCGGAGCCGAGCTGGATGAGCACAAAGCCTGCTTTCTGGTTTGCGATGGCGTGGCCGGTTTGCCTGGCGGTGACAAAGCGGCGCAAATCGTGCGGGATACGCTGCTGACCCAGTTACACAACAGCCCGACGTTCACGCCCGAGAGCACTCGTGCAGCGATTGAGCACTGCCAGCAGGTGTTGCTTGAGGCGCAGGGAAAAAATCCGAAATATGCTCGCATGAGCACCACGCTGGCCGCGCTGTTTATTGACCGCGAGACACAGCGCGCATGGTGGGCGCATGCTGGTGACAGCCGGGTTTATCACTTCCGTCATGGGGTGTTGAGTCAAGTGACGCGTGACCATAGTCTGGCCCAGCAACTGCGCGAAGCAGGCTATGAAAATACCGGAATTAACAGTAATTTACTCTATAATGCGCTCGGCGTTGAGCCTGCACGTCCAGCCACCTTTAGTGAAGTGATTTCATTGACGGATGGCGATGCGTTTCTCGTCTGCACCGACGGGTTCTGGCTCAATCTGACCACTCACGAGATGGAACAAGCCCTGCGCATGGTCAATGCCTGCGAAGAGTGGCTGACTTTGATGGAACAAGCCGTTAACCGCAGTGTAAAAAGCGACAATCTCAGCGCTCTGGCCATCTGGATTGGCGAACCGCAGGAAGCGACGCTGCTTTATTCCCAGGCTGATGCGGCACGTTTTCTGCCGACACGTTATTGATCCCAAGGACCCTTATGAAAGTGTGGTTGCCGGGCTTAGCGACCCTGTTGCTGGCTCTAAATGCGCAAGCTGATGATTATCGTGTGGTCTATTCGCCGAGTCTGTCGCTTGAAGTCTATATCGATAATGTGGCCAGCAATTCACCCAACGACTGGTGCAAAGAGACCTTGCCGTTGCGTATTGTTTCCGGCAAAAGCACTGATTCCAGCATTCTGACCAGCTTCCTGCCGCGCGTTGGCACGCTGCTGGCGAATCAATGCGGCACGCTGGATGAAATCCCGTGGCAGATGACCAATAAAGACGGCAGCGTGCTGGCCAACGGCAGCGCAGCAAAATTACAGAACTGGCGACCCATCGTGATTAACGATGCGACCGCCAGTGCCAGTGCCAGCAATGCCGCCCCGCTGGATCTCTCACGCCCGGCAGACAGCACCCCATTGCAGCACTTTACCCTACCAGCGGGTTGTCATTTCCGCACCTCCTGGGACGAAAACGGCGACTCGCTATTTATTCCGGATAACCCGCAGCAGCACTGCTCCACGGATGGCTGGCTTGAAGGCCCTAGTGAATTAACGCTGATGAGTGGTGACAAAACCCGCTCGC
>NZ_DAMDQC010000030.1:0-37166 GCF_032082325.1 Pantoea sp. CTOTU50773
ACGAGCGGCCGCGCCGATATTTTCCGGACGGGCGGGTGAGACAAGGATTAGGGGGAAATGCATGATTTTTCCATCGAACTGTTAACAACTCGCCCTATGTTGGCATGCAGTGGCAAAAATACCAACCGCACGGACAAGAGAAAATAAGATGTTAAGGATGTTAAAAGAGGATAAAAGCGATGGGGAGAAGATATTGTGGGATATAACTAAAATTTCCACGCTTAATTAATATAAATCTATTGTTTTTCATATTATTAAAATATTATTTCCTGCAGGTTTTAGTTTTACCGTTATGCAGCCAAAATGTAGCAAAAATGCTGCTTTTTGTGAGCTAAGCTGGCATTCCTGGAGAAGTTTTTCATAAAAGTGTTAACGTGCTACACTTGCATTTGATATAAGTCAACGAAGCGTTGTTTTTATGCTTATCGGTTGTTGTTGGTGCTGTTAGGTTGCTGTTAATACGGTTAGGATAAGCGCCAGTCCGATACCCACGGGGCACGCAAATATTCATCCTGACTGGCTGAGCTAACACTGAAGTTGACATAGATGGATGGTGTATTCCGAAGATTATTTCGTACACCGGTTGCGTAAGGCACGCTGTTTTGATGAACAGTAAACGCAGCCATCGTACGCCCTGTTTTCGATTTGTTGGCAAATTTTAGGTAGCGAAACATGCAGACCCCGCACATTCTTATCGTTGAAGACGAACTGGTCACGCGTAACACCCTCAAAAGTATTTTTGAGGCGGAAGGTTACGTGGTCTATGAAGCCACCGACGGCGCCGAGATGCATCAGGTTTTGACGGAAAATGACGTCAATCTGGTGATCATGGATATCAACCTGCCAGGCAAAAACGGTTTGCTGCTGGCACGCGAATTGCGTGAACAAGCAAACGTTGCGCTGATGTTCCTGACAGGTCGTGATAACGAAGTAGATAAAATCCTCGGCCTGGAGATTGGCGCCGATGATTACATCACTAAACCGTTTAACCCACGTGAGCTAACGATTCGTGCACGCAACCTGTTATCGCGCACCATGAATCTGGCGATGCCAAGTGAAGAACGTCGCGCGGTTGAAAGCTATCGCTTTAACGGCTGGGAGCTGGACATTAACAGCCGCTCACTGATCAGCCCGAACGGTGAACAGTATAAGCTGCCACGCAGTGAGTTCCGCGCGATGCTGCACTTCTGCGAAAACCCGGGCAAGATTCAAACCCGTGGCGATCTGCTGAAGAAGATGACGGGTCGTGAGCTGAAGCCGCATGACCGCACCGTGGATGTCACCATCCGCCGCATTCGTAAGCATTTCGAATCCACCCCGGATACGCCAGAAATCATCGCCACCATTCATGGCGAAGGGTATCGCTTCTGTGGTGAATTGCAGGATTAAGTTTGCTGCAGTAAAAGAAAAACGCCCATCAGGGCGTTTTTTTATGCCTCAATGCCACGGCATGATTGGCACAGCGCTCAGCGCATTCTTCGGCGAACCGTCCACCACTTTATCTGAGTAGCTCAGGTAAACCAGCGCATGACGTTTTTGATCATAGAAGCGCACCACCTGCAGCTTCTTAAATACCAATGAAGTGCGCTTTTGGAAGACCACTTCTCCTTGCGCCTTGCCTTGTGCGATTTTATCGCTAAGCTCTACAGGCCCAACCTGCTGGCAGGAGATGGCCGCGTCGGAAGTATCTTCCGCCAGACCTAATCCGCCCTTGATCCCACCGGTTTTCGCCCGGCTGATATAACAGGTTACATTTTTTACGTCGGGGTCGTCGAAGGCTTCCACCACAATCTTATGGTCGGGGCCAAACATCTTAAAAACCGT
Source organism: Pantoea sp. CTOTU50773 (assembly GCF_032082325.1). Lineage (NCBI taxonomy): Bacteria > Pseudomonadati > Pseudomonadota > Gammaproteobacteria > Enterobacterales > Erwiniaceae > Pantoea > Pantoea sp. CTOTU50773. The sequence goes on from NZ_DAMDQC010000030.1 coordinate 1,825, forward strand.
GTCTACCGAGCCGATTTCCTCGGCCTGAACGCCCACGCTGAAGAGACAAGTTGCAAGCGTGATTATAAGAAAGCGAGTTATTGTCATTGAGTTACCATTGCCAATCGAATAGATGAGACTGTAATGTACTGTCAATCGAACCCGGAACCAAACCTAAACGGGTTGTAGCCCGCATTGATTTAGCACAGCCGATTGACAAACCGCCCCCACGCTTTTGTGCATTTCGTGCTATTATTCGACGACTTCATAGTTGCGCCACCAGAGAGTTATGAGGATGTTTTATGGACCAAGCCGGTATCATTCGCGATTTGCTTGTCTGGCTGGAGAGCCATCTGGATCAACCCCTTTCATTAGATAATGTTGCGTTGAAAGCGGGCTATTCCAAGTGGCACCTGCAGCGTATGTTCAAGGAAGTGACGAGCCACGCCATCGGCGCTTACATCCGCGCGCGTCGCCTGTCGAAAGCCGCTGTGGCCTTGCGCCTGACCAGCCGCCCGATCCTCGACATCGCTTTACAATACCGCTTCGATTCACAGCAGACTTTTACCCGTGCGTTTAAAAAGCAGTTTAATCAAACGCCCGCCTGGTATCGTCGCTCATCGGAATGGAACTCCTTCGGCATTCGCCCGCCGATTCGTCTGGACGATCACCACATGCCTGAGGCCACGTTTGTCACGCTGCCGGAAACGGTGCTGGTCGGGCAAACGCAGAGTTACACCTGTACGCTGGAGCAAATTTCCAGCTACCGTGACGAAATGCGCATCCATTTCTGGAAACAGTTCCTGCTGGAAACTGATACCGTGCCACCGGTGTTATACGGTCTGCATCAGGTACGTGCCAGCCATGAAAAGGATGATGAGCAGGAGATTCTCTACACCACGGCAGTGCCTGCCGATCAACAGGCATTGAGCATGCAGTCGAATCAAAATGTGATTCTCGAAGCCGGGGATTACGTGCAGTTCACCTATAACGGTGCGCGCAGCGCACTGGGTGAGTTCATTCTGCTGCTGTACGGCACCTGTATGCCAACGTTGGGTCTGGTGCGTCGTCAGGGCCAGGATATTGAGCGTTTCTTCACGCATGGCGGTAAGAAACGCAGCGAGCCGCCAACGGAAATCCGTTGCGAATACCTGATTCCCATTCGCCCGCAGCAGAATCGCTGATATGAAAATGCCGTCATGATGACGGCATTTTTTTGGCTTCAATAACGGCAGATCGCCATAAATGGCGAGCTGACCCTTTTGCTGGGCAGGCAATCATTACCCCCACCCTTTACAGGCAGCGCATTGATGCGCACCGAAACCGAATGACGCTTAACGCTGCAATTCGTCCAGCGCAGGCGCATCCAGATGCGACACATCGCCTGCCGTCTCGACCACCCAACCTGCAGCCAGCCACGCGCTCTGTTGATGATCCACGCGTGAAATCGAGCAGTTGCGCAGGCGCAAACGGCGCTCAGCGTGCGCCGGCAATCCCAATAGCGTACTCACTAACACGCCTAACGCCATACCGTGACTGACAATCAACGGACGGCTGCCCGCTGGCAGTTCGAGCAACGCGTTCAGCGCTTCGTGCATGCGCGTCGCCATCTCCAGCATCGATTCACCGCCAGGGATGCGGCCGTCTTGGGTGCCATCCACCAGCGTTTTACGCCAGCTCTCCTCTTCCGGCGTTAAGCCATCAAGGGGGCGCTGTTCGAGACAGCCCATATTCAGCTCACGCAAACGTGCATCAACCGTGACCGTACAACCGCAGGCATCCGCGATGATCTCGGCGGTGCGGCGCGTGCGGCCTAAATCGCTGGCGATCACATGGGTGATGCCCTGCGATTTCATCCGTTCACCCACTTGTTGGGCCTGTTGCTCACCTTTTTCCGTCAGCGGACTGTCGGATTGACCTTGAATGCGTCGGGCCGCATTCCATACCGTTTCGCCGTGACGAACAAGATAGACCTGTAGCATGCTTAATTTCCGTTATACTGCGACAAATTTGCCTTGAGGGTTCAAACAATTATGTACCACGTTGTCGCAGCCACCATCAACCCGGCAAAAATTCGCGCGATTGCTCAGGCGTTCAACGACGTCTTTGGTGAAGAATCCTGCCATATTGAAGGGGTCGAGGTCGAGAGCGGCGTCGCTGCTCAACCGTTAAGCGATGTCGAAACGCGAACTGGCGCACGTACCCGCGTAGCGAACGCCCGTCAGCAACGCCCTGAATCTGACTATTGGGTCGCGATTGAAGCCGGCATCGAGGGCGATTGTGCCTTTGCATGGATGGTGATTGAAAACGCCCAGCAGCGCGGCGAATCGCGCTCCGCCAGCTTCACCTTGCCGCCGATTGTCATGGCGGGCTTAGCCGCCGGACACGAACTCGGTCACGAAATGGCACGCTTAACCGGCGTTGATAATATCAAGCAGAAAGGCGGCGCTATCGGCGCGTTTACCAACGGTCTGTTGAGCCGCTCAAGCGTTTACCACCAGGCGCTGATACTGGCACTCTGCCCGTTCCCCCATCCGCTGTATCAGCAGTAATTAATGGCGGCCTAAGCGCGCTTCCAGCCAGCGTTTCAGCTCAGGAGGCGCTTCTTTCAGACTGTTAGAGCCACGCGTGATGGTGGCGATACCGACGCCCAGCTCATTCTTCAGCTCGCGCTGGCTCATGTCGCCGTTCATCAGCTCTTCAATAATGCGCAGGCGCGTGCCAAACGCTTCACGCTCATCGGGCGTCATCATCAGTTGCAGCAAAGGCAACGACACACCGTCCGCGAAAGCGTTCTGCATCAAATCGATAAAACGCAGCCAGTTATCTTCAACAGGCTGAGCCGCATCCGGCTGGGAAGAAAGAGGTTGGCTCATGAAGGGCTTCCGTACTCATTAGCGAGTACGGAAGCATAGCACAGCTAGTAACGGCGATTCCACTCGCCATCGGCGAGAATCTTATCCGGCTTGCCCATGAAGTAACGGTAGTAGGCGTCATACGCCAGCACGTTTTTCACGTAGCCGCGTGTTTCTGAGAACGGAATGGTTTCGATAAACGCCACTGCATCCAGTTTGCCACCGCTGTTATTCAACCAGCTGCGTACCCTGCCCGGCCCGGCATTATAGGCCGCCGAGGAGAAGATGCGGTTCTGATCGAACTGCTGATAGACGTATTCCAGATACTGCGTACCAATCTGGATATTGGTCTGTGGGTCGAGCAACTGGCTGCTGTTCACATAGCCGGGGATGTTGTACATCTTCACGGTATGGCTGGCCGTGGCTGGCATCACCTGCATCAAACCACTGGCACCGACCGGCGAACGCGCTTTCGGATTCCACGCACTCTCCTGGCGGGAGATCGCCATGGCATAGCTCTGCGGAATACCTTTATCGCTGGTGTATTGCTGATACAGATTGCGCCATGCCAGCGGGAAGCGCTCTTTCAGGCTATCCCACATTTTCGCGGTAATGGTCGCCTGCACGCTGAGATCCCACCAGTCCTGCTCGTTGGCGTAACGCGCCAGCATCTGTTGCTGCGAATGGGTCTTGCTGGAGATCAGATTGGCCCATTCACTGCGCGCCAGGTTATCCAACCCCCAGTACATCAGCTCACGTACGCGCGCCAGTTCAGGCCCCTGCACCACCGAGCTGTCTGCCGCCGGGGCCTGATCGATCTGCAACGGATATTCCACGCCGAGACGCTGCGCCGCCACCATCGGATAGAAACCACGAGCCTGCATCAGCTTACGCAGAATCTCATCGGCTTCTTCTTTGCGCCCCTGAGAAATCAGCAGATCGGCTTGCCAGTATTGCCACTCATCTTTCTCTTTGGCTTCAACCGGTAAACGCGCGATCCAGGTGTTCAGTCCACGACGATCGTTCTGACTCAGCGCCAGACGCACGCGACGCTCCACCAGCGCGGTGGATTCACTGTTCATCACCACTGCATCACGCCAGCGCGCCTGCTCGGAGGTCAGATCGGCGCCCATCATGCGCCACACCACGGTTTCCTTAAGATCCTGCTCTTCCGCCGGGCTCATTTTCTGCGCCTGCACCAGTTGCGGGATCATCATGCGCGCATTATCCATGTCTTCACGCGCGACGCGGGCAAAGGCATAACTGGTGGCCATACGGGTGAAATCGGTCGGACCGAGGCTGCTGGCAAAAGTGGTGACGGTCTGCGGATTTTGCTGCAGCGCAATCAGCGCGCTGGAAGTGGTTTGATAATCCGCCGGCAGCATTTTCGCCAGATAATTCACCAGGCTGTCGTTGCCGGCTTTCATCGCCAGGCGAATACGTTCGAGGATGGTGATCGGCGACATCTGTCCGGACGCTTGCCACACCGAGAACAGCTGATCGCAGTCATTCGGTAGCGCGGAACCGCGCAGCCAGATCGATTTCGCGCCATCAAACGCCACCTGCTGCTGGCCGGTAGCCCACTTGGCGTAATACCAGTTACAGCGCGCCTGCACCGGTTTGGGCTCATCCGGGCTAAAGCTCAGCACGCCCTGCCAGTCCTGACGATGTGCCAACACGTTGACGAAGCGTGTCGAGAGTGAACGCGCCGGTGGCAGCGTTGGATATTGCTGAATGAAATTCTTCACCGCCAGCGGCGTCTCTTGATCGAGATCCTGCGCCAGCAAACGGTATTGCAGATACGGATAGAGCGGATAATCCCGCAGCGTTGGCATCAGCTGCGAGACCTGGTCCATTTGATTGTTATCCCAGGCTTGTTTGATTTGCGCATAGCGCTGTCTTTGTTGATCCAGCGAGTCGGCCCACACGCTGCTGGCCGTGCTGACCAGACAGATCCCTATCATCCAGTTACGCCACTTCTCCACTCTACTCTCCTCTCTGCTGCGATCCAGCTCATGCCAGACTTAACTCATGCTAACCAGGCCAACGGTCTCTTGCCATGTTCTTCACAAAATTTACGCAGGCGCACCGTGATTGCACACCGTCTGCGCTGTGACTGTGCAAATTATCATCACAAAATCCTATGTCATATCAATTAGCTACAGCTATTCATTTACTTACAAAAATGGCACGCGCTTTGCTCTGTTGAATTCCATCTTGTATACCAGTTGGAATTCACTCATGGCAGCAACCTTCGGATACACGCTTCAGGATTGGCAACACCGCTATCAGCAGGACCCACAGTGCATCAGCACCTTGTTGGCAGCACACCTCGACGCCATCGACCAGCAGGATAACGCCTGGCTGTATGTCGCTTCGCCCGCACAGCTGCAGGCGCAAATTGAACCCTTGCTGGCCAGTTACTTGCGCAATCCCGCTGCACTGCCGCTGTTTGGCGTGCCGTTTGCGGTGAAAGACAATATCGATGTGGCAGGCTGGCCGACCAGTGCCGCCTGTCCGGCCTTAACCTATACGGCTGAATCTGATGCCTTTGTGGTCGCACAGCTTAAAGCGGCCGGTGCGGTGGTGATCGGCAAAACCAACCTCGACCAATACGCCACTGGGTTAGTCGGCACGCGTTCTCCGTTCGGTGCGGTAAGCAACACCTTTAACCCCGAGTATGTTAGCGGTGGTTCCAGCTCCGGTTCTGCTTCGGTGCTGGCGCGCGGCCTGGTGGGCTTCTCGCTGGGCACCGATACCGCCGGTTCCGGTCGCGTCCCGGCAGGTTTTAACAACATCGTCGGTCTGAAACCGACCAAAGGCTGGTTCTCGGCCAGCGGCGTAGTGCCTGCTTGCCGTTTGAATGACACCATCTCCGTCTTCGCTCTGACGGTGGAAGATGCCTTCACCGTTGCCACCGCCGCAGGCGGTTACGATGCGGGAGACGCCTACTCACGCAACAATCCGCACACCGCGCCTGCCAGCTTTAAGGCTCGACCTGATTTCGCCATTCCTGCCACGCCTGAATTCTTTGGTGATAAGCAGGCCGAAGCAGCCTGGTTACGTGCACTGGAGCAACTGCAAGCGGGCGGTGCGACGCTGCACCCTATCGACTTCACCGCATTCCACCAACTGGCGGAACAGCTTTATTACGGCCCGTGGGTTGCCGAGCGCACTGTCGCTGTCGGTGAGATGATCAATCGCCCGGAAGAGATGGACCCGGTGGTGTTCGGCATTGTCAGCAGCGGCCTGAAATACACCGCCGTTGAAGCTTATCAGGCGGAATACCTGCGTGCCGAACTGACGCGTCAAATCCAGCAAACCCTGGCGCAGTTTGATGCGCTCGTGGTGCCGACCTCGCCAACCATTCACACGCTGGAAGAGATGAAGCAGGAGCCGGTGCATTACAACTCGCAGTTTGGCACCTACACCAACTTCACTAACCTTGCTGACCTTAGCGCACTGGCGCTGCCTGGTCCGTTCCGCGCCGATGGCCTGCCTGCGGGCATCACGCTGATTGCGTCTGCCTGGCAGGATCGCGCGCTGGCAGGCTTCGGCATTCAGTGGCAACAGCAGATGGCGCTGACGTTAGGCGCGACCGGCAAAGCTCAGCCCGCTCAATACACCGCCTTCCCGGTGTCTGCCGATCACGTACGCGTGGCAGTGGTCGGTGCGCACCTCACCGGCATGCCGCTCAATTTCCAGCTCACCACCCGCAATGCGGTGTGGGTGGAAGAGACACAAACCGCCAGTCACTACCGCCTGTTTGCCCTGCTCGATGGTCCGATCAAAAAACCCGGCCTGCTGCGCGGTGACAGCGGTGCCGCCATCACCGTGGAACTGTGGGATATCCCACTCGCGCGCTTTGGCGAATTCGTGGCGGAAATCCCGGCACCGCTCGGCATTGGATCTCTGACGCTGGCTGATGGTCGCGTGGTGAAAGGCTTTATCTGTGAACCGGCGGTGCTGTCGCAGGCGCTGGAAATTACCGAATTTGGCGGCTGGCGCAACTGGCTGGCCTCTCAGGGGAGTAAATAACCATGTTCAGCACCGTCCTGATCGCTAACCGTGGCGAAATCGCCTGCCGTGCGATTCGCACCCTCAAGCGCCTCGGCGTGAAAAGCGTCGCCGTTTACTCCGATGCCGACCGTAACGCGCGACATGTCAAAGAAGCCGATGTGGCGATTGCCCTCGGCGGTGACAAAGCCAGCGACAGCTATTTGCGCATCGATAAAATTCTGGCTGCTGCTAAAGAGACCGGCGCAGAAGCCATCTGGCCGGGCTACGGCTTTCTCTCCGAAAGCCTGCCGTTTGCCGCCGCCTGTGAAGAGGCGGGGATTGCATTTGTTGGTCCGACGGCGCAGCAGATTGGCGAGTTTGGCCTGAAGCACCGCGCGCGTGAACTGGCGGCTAGCGCAGGTGTGCCGATGACGCCTGGCACACCGCTGCTCAACTCGCTGGAAGAGGCGCTCAGCGCGGCAGAAAACATCAATTATCCGGTGATGCTAAAAAGCACGGCGGGCGGCGGCGGTATTGGCTTAATCCGCTGTGACGACGCCGATGCGCTGCGCAATGCATGGGAGAGCGTACGTCGTCTCGGCGAACAGTTTTTCAGTGATGCAGGCGTGTTCCTGGAGCGCTTTATCGACCGCGCGCGCCACGTTGAAGTGCAGATTTTTGGTGACGGCAGCGGCAAAGTGATTGCCCTCGGTGAGCGTGACTGCTCATTACAGCGTCGCAACCAGAAAGTGGTGGAAGAGACCCCGGCACCGAACCTGCCGCAGGCGACGCGTGAGGCGCTGCTCTCATCGGCCGTGCGTCTGGGCGAGTTAGTGAGCTATCGCAGCGCCGGTACCGTGGAATACATCTACGACGCCGCACAGGATGCGTTCTATTTCCTCGAAGTGAACACCCGCTTGCAGGTTGAGCATCCGGTGACGGAGTGTGTGACCGGGCTCGATCTGGTGGAGTGCATGCTGCAAGTCGCCGCCGGTGATGCCATCGACTGGGCGCGACTGCAGCAGGCCCCCAAAGGCGCATCGATTGAAGTGCGTATCTACGCCGAAGATCCATTGAAAAACTTTCAGCCAAGTCCCGGCACCCTGACCGGCGTCAGTTTCCCGGATGGCGTGCGCGTGGATGGCTGGATCGATACCGGCACCGAAGTCTCAGCATTTTACGATCCGATGATTGCCAAACTGATTGTTCACGCCGACACGCGTGAAGCGGCGCTGGAAAAAATGCAGCAGGCGCTGGATGCCACGCAGCTGCACGGCATCGCCACCAACCTCGATTATCTGCGCCAGATTGTGGCCACCGAAGCGTTCAGCAGCGGCAAAGTCTGGACGCGTTTCCTCGACAGCTTTACGCCGTCCGCCAGCGTGATTGAAGTGCTGCAACCCGGCACCTTCAGCAGCATTCAGGATTTCCCTGGCCGCCTGGGCTATTGGGATATTGGCGTGCCACCTTCAGGCCCGATGGATGACTTCGCTTTCCGCCTCGCAAACCGCATTGTCGGCAACCACGACAGCGCCGCCGGGCTGGAGTTTACTTTGCAAGGCCCGACACTGCGTTTCCACAGCGACGCAGTCATTGCCCTGACCGGCGCAGATTGCCCGGCAGAACTGGATGGCGCAAGCCTCGATTACTGGCAACCAATCAGTGTAAAAGCAGGCCAGACGCTGACGTTAGGCCGTGCGCAAAGCGGTTGCCGCACTTATCTGGCAGTACGCAACGGTTTCGATGTGCCGGAATATCTGGGCAGCCGTTCTACCTTCTCACTCGGCCAGTTTGGTGGTCATGCCGGACGCACCCTGCGCGTCGCCGATATGCTGCCGATCTCCCAGCCGCTGCTGGCCGCCTGCACCACGCCCGCGCCGATCAGTGAACCGCAAGCGCTCGATCACGCGCTGGTGCCGCACTATGGCAACGAATGGCGCATCGGCGTGCTGTACGGCCCGCACGGCGCGCCGGATTTCTTCACCCAGGCTGCCATCGACGAGTTCTTTGCCAGCGACTGGCAGGTGCACTACAACTCCAACCGCCTCGGTGTGCGTTTAGTCGGACCAAAACCGACCTGGACGCGCGCCAACGGCGGCGAAGCCGGGCTGCACCCGTCTAACGTACACGACTGCGAATACGCAATTGGCGCGGTGAACTTTACCGGTGACTTCCCGGTGATCCTGACCCATGACGGCCCGAGCCTCGGTGGCTTCGTCTGTCCGGTGACCATCGCCAAATCAGAATTGTGGAAAGTCGGTCAGGTGAAACCCGGCGACCGCATTCGCTTCCACCCGATCAGCGCTGATGAAGCGGTGGCGCTGGAGAAAGCCCAGGCGCACAGCGTGGAAACCTTGCGCAGCACTCATGCGCCAGCCTTTGAGGTTCCCTCACTGGCGGCCAGTAACATTGGCTCTGCGACCTTGCTGGCCGCACTGCCCGCCACAGACACCACGCCTGCTGCCGTGTATCGCCAGGCCGGTGATAAATACGTGCTGATTGAGTACGGCGATAACGTGCTGGATCTGGCGCTGCGTCTGCGTGTGCACCTGCTGATGAATGCGCTGCGTGAACGTGCGGTGCCTGGCGTGGAAGAGCTATCGCCTGGCGTGCGTTCATTGCAGGTGCGCTATGACAGCTTGATCCTCAGCCAGAAACAGCTGATGAATCTACTGCTGGAACTGGAAGCCGGACTCGGCGATGTCAGCCAGCTGAAAGTGCCTTCGCGCATCGTCTGGATGCCAATGGCATTTGAAGACAGCGCCACGCTTGGTGCGGTTGAGCGTTATCAGGAAACCGTGCGCGCTACCGCACCATGGCTGCCGAACAACGTTGATTTTATTCAGCGCATTAATGGGCTGGAGAGTCGCGAAGCGGTGCGCGACACCATTTTCGATGCCAGCTATTTGATCCTCGGCCTGGGCGATGTCTACCTCGGTGCGCCTTGCGCGGTACCGATCGACCCACGCCATCGCCTGCTCAGTTCCAAATACAGCCCGGCACGTACCTTTACCGCCGAAGGCACGGTCGGTATCGGCGGCATGTACATGTGCATCTACGGCATGGATTCTCCCGGCGGTTATCAACTGGTGGGCCGCACGCTGCCAATCTGGAACAAATTCCTCAAGAACGACCAGTTCGCCGCGGATGAGCCGTGGCTGCTGCACTTCTTCGATCAGGTGCGCTTCTATCCGGTGACCGAAGATGAACTCACGCAACTGCGCGATGACTTCCGCGAAGGCCGCGCCACGGTACGCATCGAAGAGACGCTGTTTGATTTCGCTGCCCACCAGCAATTCCTCGCTGAACACGCCGACTCAATTGCCGAATTCCGTCAGCGCCAGTCAGCCGCTTTCGAACAGGAAGTGACGCTGTGGGCACAGGAAGAGCAGAACGCGCCGCTGACCAGTGAAGAGACGCTGATGGCCCCGGAAGCCGACGAAGATGCGCTAGCGGTCTGTGCCGATATGAACGGCAACATCTGGAAAGTGCTGGTGCAGCCGGGGGACGCAGTGGAAGCCGGTCAGACGCTGATCATCGTCGAAGCCATGAAAATGGAACTGGCGATTGTCGCGCCGCAGGCCGGCACGGTGAAACGCATTGCCTGTCAGGCAGGACGTCCGGTGAGTCCGGGCGACACTCTGCTGTGGCTGGAATAAGGAGCTCGTATGCATCAAAGCCCACGCAGCAAAGGCCGCCCGGAAGCGCTGGCGGAGAAGGTTTATCAGGCATTGAAACAGGACATTTTTGAGTTTCGTTTGATGCCCGGTGACCGCTTTAGCGAAAACGAAATCGCCGATCGGCTCGACGTGAGCCGCACGCCGGTACGTCAGGCGCTGTTTTGGCTGGAGCGCGAGGGCTATGTCGAAGTGTGGTTCCGCAGCGGCTGGCAGGTGAAGCCGTTCGACTTCGAATACTTCGAAGAGCTGTACGACTTCCGCACCGTGCTGGAGCGCGAAGCAGTGCGCCGCCTGTGCGCGCTGCCGCCGCTGGCCTGTGCGGAAATCCTGAACGAACTGAAAGGTTTCTGGATCGATGCGCCACGCCTGGAGGATGGCAAAGCGGTGTCGGCGCACGACGAAGCCTTTCATATGGCGCTGGTAGCCGCCGCGGGCAATCAGGAGATGGCACGCATCCACGCCGAACTGACCGAAAAGATCCGCATCATCCGTCGTCTCGACTTTACCCGTGACGACCGGGTAGATGCGACATACCGCGAACACGCTCAGATTTTACGGGCGATTTTCCAGCAACAAACCGAGGAGGCACAACGCATTTTAACCGACCACATTGCCGTCAGTAAGGCAGAGGTCAGAAAGATCACATTGCATATGTTACAGCAGGCCCGGCTTCAACCCATTGAATAAAAACACTAACACATTTAGAGGGTTAACGATGAAAAGACGTTCGTTGCTAAAAGCTTTTGCGCTCTCCGCCACCGTGACCAGTTTGGGCTTTACCTTTGGTGCCCAGGCCGCTGATACCATCAAAGTCGGCATCATGTCGTCGCTTTCCGGCACCATGGCGATCTCCGAGACGCCGCTGAAAGACGTGGCCCTGATGACCATTGATGAAATCAACGCCAAAGGCGGCGTGCTGGGCAAAAAGCTGGAACCGGTGGTGGTCGATCCGGCGTCTAACTGGCCGCTGTTCGCGGAGAAAGCGCGTCAGCTGTTAACACAGGATAAAGTCGCGGCGGTGTTCGGCTGCTGGACTTCGGTCTCACGTAAGTCAGTGCTGCCGGTGTTTGAAGAGCTGAACGGCCTGCTGTTCTATCCGGTGCAGTACGAAGGCGAAGAGATGTCGCCAAACGTGTTCTACACCGGTGCGGCACCCAACCAGCAGGCGATTCCGGCGGTGGAATACCTGATGAGCGAAGACGGCGGCAGCGCCAAACGCTTCTTCCTGCTGGGTACCGATTACGTCTACCCGCGTACCACTAACAAGATTCTGCGCGCCTTCCTGCACACCAAAGGCATTCAGGATAAAGACATCGAAGAGGTCTATACGCCGTTTGGCTACAGCGACTATCAGACCATCGTTTCTAACATCAAGAAGTTCTCTGCCGGTGGCAAAACGGCCGTGATCTCCACCATCAACGGTGACTCCAACGTGCCGTTCTACAAAGAGCTGGCTAACCAGGGCATTAAAGCCACGGATATTCCGGTGATCGCCTTCTCGGTCGGGGAGGAAGAGTTGCGCGGCATTGATACCAAACCGCTGGTCGGTCAGTTAGCCGCGTGGAACTACTTCGAATCGGTGGATAACCCAACTAACGCGAAATTCGTGGCGGATTACCGTGCTTATGCCAAAGCGCACAACCTGCCGAACGCAGGCACCGTGGTCACCAATGACCCGATGGAAGCGACTTATGTCGGCATCCATATGTGGGCGCAGGCGGTAGAAAAAGCGGGTACCACCGATGTGGACAAAGTGCGTGCGGCGATGGCCGGACAGACCTTTAAAGCGCCGGACGGCTTCACGCTGACCATGGATAAAACCAACCACCATCTGCACAAGCCCGTGATGATCGGCGAAGTGGAAGAGAACGGTCAGTTCAACGTGGTGTGGCAGACCGATAAGCCAATCCGCGCTCAGCCCTGGAGCCCGTACATCGCCGGTAATGATAAGAAGCCGGATTATCCGGTGAAATCGACGAAGTAATACGCAAAATGCGCGCTGATGCCCGATCTGGCTCTGTAATGGAGCCAGGGCAAAGGCATCAGCCGCCTGCGGATCTTCTCTGGCAAAGTATGGGAGAGGATGCCGAATGTGATTAACAGCGTTCTTTGCTGGATCGGTCCCCTCTCTCGCTTACGGGAGAGGGTTAGGGTGAGGTCACCAACCGCCCCCAAGCCCAACGACATACAGGATCATCATCATGACAATCCGCCGTTATCTTTGCTGTCTGCTGCTGCTCCTGCCGTGGCTCGCCCAGGCGGGCGATGGCGCGGATTTCGCCGCTGCCAGCCGCACTGATCAGGCCAACCTGCTGCAACAGTGGGCGGCCGCACCGCAGGCCAGCCGCTTGCCGCTGCTGCAGGCACTGCGCAACGAAAGCATGGTCATCGACCAAAATAAACAGCCGTTCAGCAAGCAGGATGACAAACTCATCCCGCTGGATAGCGCACAACAGCCGACGGGTGAGACCAAAAAGCTGTTTATGAACAACCGGCTACGCGTGTTAATCGCCAGCGCCCTCGCCGCCCACCAGCTGGTGAGCGAGGATCCCGCGATTCGCCTGCGTGCCGCCCAACAGTTGCAAAACGACGGTGCCGCCGATCAGTTGCCGCTGATCGAACAGCGTCTCGCCGTGGAAAAAGACACTCAGGTTCACGCCGTGCTCGCCATGGCCGCCGCCAATCTGCAACTTGCCAGCCCGGATGCCCGCGTACGCCTCAAAGCCGTCACACTGCTCGGTGAGTCCAGCGACCCGAATATGCAGGCCAGCCTCGATCGCTTAACGCAGGCCAGCAACGAACCCGATGCGCAGGTGCGCGCCGCGGCCACGGAGAGCCTGCAACAAATCAAACATCGCCTGATGTGGGGCGATCTCTTCGGTCAGGCGTTTACCGGCCTGTCACTCGGCTCGATCCTGCTGCTAGCCGCGCTGGGTCTGGCGATCACTTACGGCCTGCTTGGCGTGATCAACATGGCGCACGGTGAGATGCTGATGCTCGGTGCGTACGCCACCTGGTTTGTACAAAACTTGTTCCAGCAGTTCGCACCGCAGTGGCTGGCGTGGTATCCGCTGCTGGCGCTGCCTGTGGCATTCCTGATCACCGCGAGCATTGGCATGCTGCTGGAGCGCACCATCATTCGTCATTTATACGGCCGCCCGCTGGAAACCCTGCTCGCCACCTGGGGCATCAGTCTGATGCTGATCCAACTGGTGCGTATGCTGTTTGGCGCACAGAACCTGGAAGTGGCTAACCCAGGCTGGCTGTCTGGCGGCTGGCAAGTGTTGCCTAACCTGGTGCTGCCGTACAACCGTATTGCGGTGATCCTGTTTGTGTTTGCGGTACTCGGCCTGACCTGGCTGCTGCTCAATAAAACGCGTCTGGGCCTGAGCGTGCGCGCCGTGACGCAAAATCGCGCGATGGCCGATTGCTGCGGCGTGCCAACCGGACGCATCGATATGCTGGCGTTTGGTCTGGGCTCTGGCATTGCTGGACTGGGCGGCGTGGCGCTGTCGCAGCTCGGCAACGTCGGCCCGGAACTTGGCCAGGGTTACATCATCGACTCTTTCCTGGTGGTGGTGCTGGGCGGCGTGGGGCAGCTGGCGGGCACCGTGGTAGCGGCCTTCGGCCTGGGCATCCTTAACAAAGTGCTGGAACCGCAGATTGGTGCGGTGCTGGGTAAAATCCTCATCCTCGTGCTGATCGTACTGTTCATTCAGAAACGTCCACAGGGCCTGTTTGCCTTCAAAGGGAGGGTAATAGACTGATGAGCCAACCCCTGACGTTAACGCTGACGCGCAAAGCGCCGCGCCTCAGTATCAGCCTCGGCATCGTGATCTCCTTGCTGCTGCTGGTGCTGCCGTTCTGCGCCCTATTACCCGCCACGCATCCGCTGGCGATCTCCACTTACACTCTGACCTTGATCGGCAAAATCCTCTGCTACGCCATCGTCGCGGTAGCGCTGGATCTGGTATGGGGCTATGCCGGATTGCTGTCTCTTGGACACGGTCTGTTCTTCGCATTAGGCGGCTATGCGATGGGCATGTACCTGATGCGCCAGGCATCGGGCGAGGGCTTACCGGCCTTTATGTCGTTCCTGTCGTGGAATGAGCTGCCGTGGTTCTGGGCCGGCACGCAACATTTTGCCTGGGCGCTGTGTTTGATCATGCTGGTGCCGGGTTTGCTGGCGCTGGTGTTCGGCTACTTCGCCTTCCGCTCAAAAATCAAAGGCGTTTACTTCTCGATCATGACGCAGGCGCTGACCTATGCCGGCATGCTGCTGTTCTTCCGTAATGAAACGGGCTTTGGCGGTAACAACGGTTTTACCGGCTTCACCACCCTGCTCGGCTTTAACGTTACCGCCACCGGCACGCGCATTGGATTGTTCGTCGCCACCGTGCTGCTGTTGTTAATCAGCCTTGGCATTGGCTTCACACTGGCGCGCAGTAAGTTTGGGCGGGTGTTGACGGCGGTACGTGATGCCGAAAACCGCCTGATGTTCGTCGGTTACGACCCTAAAGGCTTCAAGCTGTTTGTCTGGACGCTGTCGGCGGTGTTGTGTGGTCTTGCGGGCGCGCTGTATGTGCCGCAGGTCGGCATTATCAATCCCAGTGAAATGTCGCCGACCAACTCGATTGAGGCGGCTATCTGGGTGGCACTCGGCGGGCGCGGCACCTTAATTGGCCCGCTGTTAGGGGCCGCGATTGTGAACGGGGCCAAAAGCTGGTTCACCGTCGCCTTCCCGGAATATTGGCTGTTCTTCCTCGGCCTGATATTTATCCTCGTCACGCTGTTCCTGCCGCGTGGTGTGATTGGCCTGCTGCGCCGGAGGCGTGATGACTGAGCAACTGTTTACCCAACCCCATCCCGCCGATCGCCATCGCGATCAGAGCGATCCTGTGCTGCAACTGGAGAAGATCAACGTCTCATTTGATGGCTTCCGCGCGCTCACCGATCTGTCGCTGAAGATCGGCGTCGGTGAACTGCGCTGTGTGATCGGCCCCAACGGCGCGGGCAAAACCACGCTGATGGACGTGATCACCGGCAAAACGCGTCCCGATAACGGGCAGGTGATCTATGACCAGGATACCGATCTCACCCGCATGTCGTCGGTGGAGATCGCCCGGGCCGGCATTGGCCGCAAGTTCCAGAAACCCACGGTTTTTGAAGCGCTCACCGTATTCGAAAATCTGGAAATCGCGCTGAAAAACGATAAGTCGGTGTGGGCTAGTTTGCGTGCACGGCTTAACGGCGAACAGCAGGATCGCATCGATGAGGTGCTAAAACTGCTGCGGCTGAGCGGTGAGCGCCAGCGCAAAGCGGGCTTGTTGTCGCACGGTCAGAAGCAGTTTCTTGAAATCGGCATGTTGTTAGTGCAGGACCCGCATCTGCTACTGCTCGACGAACCCGCGGCAGGTATGACCGACGCGGAAACCGAGTACACCGCCGAGCTGTTCCGCAGTCTGGCAGGCAAGCATTCGCTGATGGTGGTGGAACACGACATGGGTTTTGTCGAGACGATTGCCGATCATGTCACGGTACTGCATCAGGGCCAGGTGCTGGCAGAGGGATCGTTACGCGAAGTGCAGGCGAACGATCGGGTCATCGACGTTTATCTGGGGCGCTAAGATGCTGCAAGTATCCGAACTGAATCAATATTATGGCGGCAGCCATATTCTGCGCGGTCTTTCGTTTGAGACGAAACCGGGCGAAATTACCTGCCTGCTGGGCCGCAACGGCGTGGGTAAAACCACGCTGCTGAAATGTCTGATGGGGCTGATTCCGGCGAAATCCGGTGAGATTCGCTGGCAGGATAAGGTGATAAACAGTCGTAAGCCGCACCAGCGTGTACAGGCGGGCATTGCCTATGTGCCGCAGGGCCGTGAAATCTTTCCGCGCCTGACAGTGGAAGAGAATCTGCTGATGGGGCTGGCGCGCTTCCCGGGGTCGCAGGCCAAATCCGTGCCCGAGGAGATTTACGAGTTGTTCCCGGTGCTGCGCGAGATGAAAGCCCGACGCGGCGGCGATCTCTCCGGTGGGCAACAGCAGCAGCTGGCGATCGGCCGTGCTTTGGCATGTAAGCCGCAGCTGTTGATCCTGGATGAGCCCACCGAAGGGATCCAGCCGTCGGTGATTAAAGAGATCGGCGCAGTGATCCGCCAGTTAGCCCAGCGCGGTGATATGGCGATCCTGCTGGTTGAGCAGTTTTACGATTTCGCCGCCGAGCTGGCCGATCAGTATCTGGTGATGTCGCGCGGAGAGATCGTACAACGCGGCGCGGGTTCCAATATGGAAGCAGAAGGCGTGCGCGGGTTGGTGGCGATTTAGAGGTCTGGGGCGGATTGCCAGCCCCGGAACGGTACCAGCCTGCTCTGAACTTTCAGTGCGTGTTGTCAAAAACGGCACGATGGTAGAGGCCAGAGCGCCTCTACCCTGAAGCAACCCCAAGCCAGCTCTAAAGCTTCAGTGCGTGTTGTCAAAAACGGCACGATGTTAGAGGCCAGAGCGCCTCTGCTGCTGCAAGGGCTATCCGCAGCGCTGAGGCTTTTACGTTGGGCCAGGAGCCAGGCGCAGGGATGCGACTGGCAGTTCGGGTTGGCCAGGACGGCCTTACCCGAACGGTCCGTCGGCACGACGTGGAAGCCGAAGGCACCGCGTCAGCGGCGCGAGGACGGCCCGGCAGCAGCAGAGGCGCTCGGGCCCGCACTCCGGAATGCTTACCCAAACGAAAAGGCTGTCACTATTAACAGCGACAGCCTTTGCAAATATCGCCCTAACTAACAAGCATTACGCTATAAATAACGCCGCCACAGGCCAGCGCCTATCGGTGTAACGGCGTAGTTTGTTGCGCGACGTTACTGAGCCGGCTTCGACTCCAACTGAAATACGCTGATATTCTCCACCAGCGAGCCGACCTGCTGATTCAGCGCGCGTGCCGATTGGGCGGACTGCTGCGACAGCGTGGCGTTCTGCTGGGTGGCGGCATCCATATGCGTCACCGCCAGGTTCACCTGCTCAATACCCACGCTCTGCTCCGCGCTAGCGGATGAGATGTTCTCCATCAGCTCGCACAGCTGCTTCACGCTCTCGACAATCTCCTGCATCGACGATCCCGCGCCTTTCACCAGCGTGTTGCCCTGCGCCATCAAACTCACTGAACGATCGGTCAGACCACGAATATCACGCGCTGCGGAAGCGGAGCGCTGTGCCAGCGCACGCACTTCCGACGCTACCACCGCAAAGCCACGCCCGTCATTCCCAGCGCGTGCCGCTTCGACTGCGGCATTGAGTGCCAGAATATTGGTCTGGAACGCGATGCTATCAATCACCGTCACGATCTCGTTGATCTCACGCGAGAACTGGTGGATCTCGCCCATTGCCACCACCACTTTTTCCACCACCTCGCCGCCCTCGCCGGCGCGCTGGCGGGTATCACGCGCGATATCGCTGGCATGGCGTGCGTTCTCGGCATTGTTTTTCACCACGGAAGTCAGCTGCTCCATTGAAGCTGCGGTCTCTTCCAACGCACTGGCCTGCGCTTCGTTGCGCGCCGACAACTCGCGGCTGCCGTGTGCGACCTGATCGGTGGTATCGGCTATTGCCTCAGTCCCCGAACGCACGCCGGTCACAATACGCGTCAGGTTATGGTTCATATCACGCAGCGCCGCCATCAGCTGTGCGGTTTCATCACGTCCTGAGACCGCAATCCGGGCTCGCAGATCACCTGCCGCCACGGTCTTCGCGACGTTAATTGCCTGCTTCAGCGGACGCGTGATGCTCTGCACCAGCCAGGCCGTAATGCACACACCAACCAGCAAGATACAGCCCATCGCGATCAGCAGCAGCATGCGGGTTTTCTGGTAATGGGCGAGGTTGTTGGCTTCTATCTCCTGATGCATCTGCTGCGCGCGTTTCAGCGTGGCAGCCACCAGATCGTCGATTTGCTGTGTCGGTGCGCGGTCGATACCGGTGACCAGATGGTCAACGCGTGCCGCACTGTTAATATCGCTGATACTGTAGTTTTCCAGCGCCGCCAGATATTTGCTCTCCAGCCCGGCATGCACCGCGCGCGCCTGTTCCACGGGAGCGTCAGGTAACTCCAGCGACGTCTGAATCTGGCTCAGCTTACTCAGCAGCGCCTGCGTTTGCTGGCTCTCTTTCAAAAACGCCTTTTTGTACTTATCGAAGGTCTCCTGCCCTTGGGTGCCGCGCAACAGGGTATTTTTCCACTCCTGTACCTGTATCTTGAACTGCACCTGCGCACTGCGCGCGGTGTCGATGCTGTCGGCAATCAGGACTTCACGTGCCATCACGTCCTGATTGTTTTCCAGCGCCTGCATATTGACTTGCAGTCCGTGCAGTCCCATCAACAATGTGGCGAGCAACAGCAGCGTGGCGAGAAAACCCAGCCGCTGGCCAATTTTAAACTGATTGAGCTTCATAAATCTGAACCCTGGTAAAGAGAGAGGAGAACCAATGTGACGAATGTCACAGGCGTTATCGTCCAACCGGGCAGTTGGCTTTATAGGATTGGCAAGGATATTGCGTGACAGTTTCGTGAATAGCGAAGCGGTAAAAATTGAGGCGGCGCAAGGGCCGCCAGTGATTACAGAATGCCGGTCTCGACGCTGAAATGTCGCTTCTCGCCGGGTGCCAGCTCAATTAGGGTGCCAGCACGCTGTGCCGCCTTAAATCCTTCAGGCCGACAAGTTGAGGGCAGCACGTAAGCCGCGACCTGCTGATCGTGATTATGCAGCAGCCAGCGTGTGGCGTGGGGGAATTGTCGGCTATCGAAGCGCGTCATCAAGGCATAACCTTCCGGGGCATGCAGTTCGAACTGCACCTCGTTGCCGTATTGCGGCAGATTATCGGCAAAAAACACGATTTCCGGATCGCACATCTCCGGTTGATCTAGCTGCTGCAATGCCTGGGGATCGCGCGCCAGCCGATCAGTGTACGCGGTCCACTGGGGCGTTGGTTTTACATGTGCCGGGATCGAGGTGCGTAACTTGAACGCATCCTGCGGGATCGACTGTTTAAAGCGGCCATTGGCCAGCCAGGCGCTGTTCAGATGGCACATGTACTGCAGCGGCATCGGCGCGCCCGCCAGATTGGTGACGTTCATCTCAATCTGCAAGCGCGGCGCGTTAGCGTGCAACCGCACCGCTGGAGAAGCCAGATAGTGATGACCAAAACCTTTCACATATTCGGTTTCCCCTTCCAGAGAAACGCGATCTTGCTCCAGCACCATCCACGCGCTGTCCATACGTGCGCAGGCCATTTCACCGTGCAGCGGATGTTCGTCATCGGGCGCAGGACAGCCGTTCGCCAGCAATCCAGAGTGGAAGGCAAAACAGCCGTAAGTATCGATAATCGAACTGCCTGGCAGCGGCTGTTTAAAGCTGTGCCCCATGGTGAGGGAATGGCCATCGAAGGTCGCATCCCACACCATTTGACCGTAAAACGGCAGCACAATCACCGTGCCACGCTGGTTGCTGATACGCACCGCTTCGACACCCGCCGGATAGCGAAACAACTCGACGTGGAAATAGTCATTGTGCAACAGCGTGCTGGGCGTTTCATGAAACTGCTCACGACGCAGCGGCAAACGGGTTTTCATGGCATCTCCTCAACCAGACGACCTGCCTGCATCGCCTGATTTTTATGGCGCAGTTCGCCCCAGAAATAGAAACCAACCCAGGCGAAGCACAGCAGCGACACACCAAAGGCCAGCTGCATCGACCCGAGATGATCAGAGGCGAATCCCTGTATAGCCGGGATAAACGCCGCGCCGACAATCGACATGACAATAAACGCGCCTGCCACTTCGGTGTACTTGTTATCCACCGTGGCCAGCGTGCCCGCGTAAATCGTCGCCCAGCAGGGTCCAAACAGCACACTGACAAACACTGCCGCGTAAACAGCGGTAAAGTTTGGCACAAACATCACCCACGCGAGGGTGATCACGCCGAGTACCGAGTAGGCAATCAGCACTTTTTCCGCACGGAAGCGTGTCATCAGGAAGTTGGCGACAAACTTACCGATAAAGAAGCAGATAAAGCTGTAAATCATAAAGTTAGACGCGTGGCGTTCGTTTGTCGCACCCAACGTCAACGCCAGACGGATGGTGAAGGACCACACCGCTACCTGCATGCCGACATACAGGAACTGCGCCACGATGCCGCGTTTAAAGTGGCGATTACCGGCCAGATAGCGGAAGGTTTCACCCAGCGAGGGCAACGACTTCTCACTGGATTCCGGCTTGCAACGTGGATAGCGGGTGAACAGAAACAGCAGCATCACCACCACTAACACCATCACCAGATATTTATACGGCTCCAGCGTGTGTTCCAGCATGCTCAGGCGGAAGGCATGTGCCTGCTCGGCATTCATGCCCGCCATCTGCGTATGCAGACTTTCGCCGTCCTGGAACACCAGATATTTACCCAGCACGATGCCCATCAGCGCGCCAATCGGATAGAACGTCTGGCTGATGTTAAGACGGAGCGTGGCGTGATCGCGGTGACCAATCATCGAGCTATAGGTGTTGGCGGCCGTTTCGAGGAAGCTGAGGCCAATGGCGATGGCGAAGATCGCCGCGAGGAACATGGTGTAAGTCGCCATATGTGACGCCGGATAGAACAGCACGCAACCGACGATATACAGCACCAATCCCATCAATATCGCCAGCTTGTAAGTGGCTTTGCGGATCACCAGCGAGGCGGGAATCGCGATCAGGAAGTAGCCACCGTAAAAGGCACTCTGCACCAGCGCACTGGCAAAATCGCTCAGCGCAAATACGCTTTTGAATTGCGTAATCAGGATATCGTTTAAGCTCGCGGCACAACCCCACAATGGGAACAGGCACGAGAGCAAAATGAACTGAAACAGTGGCGTCTTATTCAGATAGCCGTCAGATTGCTGAACAATGTTCTGTTGCATGACTCGACCTCAGTTTAGGTTGAGAAAACGCTGGAAGGTTTCCGCGTCCGGGTAGGAACGTTGCGTGCCGCGTCCAGTGACGCTGCAGGCGGCATAGGCCGAGGCTTGCGCCATCGCCGTGGGAATATCGCCGGTCTTCACCAGCGTGTGCGCAAAGCAGCCGATAAAGGCATCACCGGCACCGCTGGTGTCCACCGCCTTCACTGACGTTGGCGCGACCTGATGCAGCGTGTCACCCGCCATCCACAGTGAACCACGCGCACCCAGGGTGATAATCAGGTTTTTGAGGCCGCGCTTGAGCAGCGTCTGGCCTGCACGGATCACCTCATTATCGGTTCCGACCGGCATGCCGGTGAGGATCTCCAGTTCGGTTTCGTTAGGCATAAAAAAGTCGCACTTGCAGGCGTAATTGATATCGAGATTCGCCACTGCCGGCGCCGGGTTGAGGATCACTTTGATGTCATGCTGACGGGCAAAATCAATCGCGTAATAGACGGTTTCCAGCGGGATTTCGAGTTGCAGGATAATCAGTTGGCACGCTTTCAGCCCCTCGGCCGCCGCATCAATATCGGCCGGTTTGAGCTGCTGGTTGGCGCCTTTGATGATCAGAATGCGGTTCTGCGATTGATCATCAACAAAGATCGGCGCTACGCCGCTGGAAGTGCCCGGCGCGGTGGTGACAAATTGGGTATCGACGCCCTGTTGTTTCAGGTTCGCCACGGTGTTCGGCGCAAACAGATCGTCACCCACTTTGCTCACCATCATCACGCTGCCGCCCATTTTCGCCGCGGCCACCGCCTGATTTGCGCCTTTGCCACCACAGCCGATGGCGAAATCAGGCGCTTCCAGCGTTTCGCCCGCTTTCGGCATCTGATTGGTGTAGGTAATGAGGTCCACCATATTTGACCCAATAACCGCGATATCCATTGTTTACTCCCCGGTGAATTTTTAGCATTTAAATGTTATTTAAATCACACTAGCAGGTATACAAAGTGATCTGTGTGACAAAATTCACATCCTGAGCAGCATATGAAAACGATTTTCTGACAGGAAGGCCCGCAGCGATGTTATTATTTTAACAAAACAACATCAGCGCCGTTGACGCTTTCAGCGCG
Source organism: Pantoea sp. CTOTU50773 (assembly GCF_032082325.1). Classification (NCBI taxonomy): domain Bacteria; kingdom Pseudomonadati; phylum Pseudomonadota; class Gammaproteobacteria; order Enterobacterales; family Erwiniaceae; genus Pantoea; species Pantoea sp. CTOTU50773. Next base: position 24,394 of record NZ_DAMDQC010000030.1, read on the forward strand.
GTGTGGGAAGTTTGCGGGGCGATTTCATTACAGGTAAGATTGAAAAACTGCCGGCTAGATAAGTCGCAAATCATTAAAATATGAGAGATTTACCTTGGTTTGTCGGTGGCGCTTCTCTCGCGCCGACGGGTAAAACTTTTCCCCTCAGGATAGCCATAACACAGAGATGCTCATGGAAACCCGGCGCGAAGAACGTATTCACAAGCTGGCGCAAGCACTGAAGCGCACCGATAAGCTGCACCTGAAAGATGCGGCGCAACTGTTGGGCGTCTCAGAGATGACTATTCGTCGCGATCTGACTGAGCCAGCTTCGACGGTGGTCCTGCTCGGGGGCTACATTGTCAGCGATCCGAAAAGCCATGCCGGGCACTATTTCGTCTCCGACCAGCACGGGCAAAATGCCGCACGCAAACAGCGCCTGGCGCAGGCCGCAGCCAGTTTGATCAGCGAAAATGACACGGTGTTTTTCGACTGTGGCACCACCCTGCCTTATATCGTGGATGCAATTCCGGACACGCTGGCGTTCACCGCGATTTGCTGCGCCATGAACACCTTCCTCGCGCTGAAAGAGAAACCCGCCTGTAATGTGATATTGAGTGGCGGCGAGTTTCATGCCGATAATGCGCTGTTTACGCCGATTGGCGCGCACTCGATCCTCGACGATCTCTGCCCGACGCTGGCCTTTATCTCAGCCGCGGGGATCGATCCGGAACAGGGCGCAACCTGCTATAACATCAATGAGCTAGCGATGAAACATCACGCCATGCTGCGTTCGCGCACGCGCGTGTTAGTGGCGGACAGCAGCAAATTTGGCAAAGTGCTGCCCGCGCGCATTGGCGAGCTACGCCGTTTTGATTTACTGGTGAGTGACAGTGCGCCAGAACCGGCGCTGAAGAGCTGGCTGGCGCAACATAACATCCCGCTGCGCCTGCCTTAAAATTATGCCTTGCGATCGATCACCGCGTCGCCGTCGCGCAGACGGCGCAAGTTATCGCAGATCCCTTTGATAATTCCCTTCATTGAGACATCGGTGACGCCGCCAACGTGTGGCGTCGCGATCACGTTATAGCGGAACACCGGATCTTGTGGATCGGGTGGTTCCTGCCAGAACACATCCAGCCCGGCTCCAGCCAATTTTTTTGTCTCCAGCGCTGCCAGAAAGGCCTGTTTCTCGATCAGTCCACCGCGTCCCAGGTTGATCAGGAAGCTAGCTGGTTTCATCTGCGCCAGCGCATCAGCATTAATGATGTTATGCGTCGCCGCATTGTCAGGCAGACTGAGCACGACAAAATCGGCTTGCTGCAACAGTTCCGGCAACTGCGCCATATTGCCGACCCAGTCGAGTTGATGTTGACGCGCAAAAGCTTCATCCGCTTCACGTTTTACCCCGATCATGCGCATACCAAACGGAGCAAGTCGCTTCGCCAAAGCTTTGCCGATGCCGCCCAGCCCCACCAGTCCCACGGTTTTGCCCATCAGGCCTAAGCCAATGGGTTGACCCAGTCTCTGCTGCGCCAGGCAATCGGCGATCTCATGCTGGCGACGTGCCAGGCCAATCATCATCCAGATCCCCAATTCCGCCACCGAATCGGCATTACCGGAATGGTCGGAGGGAACATTCGCCACCACAATGCCGGCCTTTTTGGCCGCTTCAAGATCGACACCTTCCAGCCCGACACCCGCCTGCTGCACCAGCTTCAGGCGATCGGCCGTGGCGATCAGTCGGGCATCCACCCGGCACATACCAGGAATTAGCGCATCAAAACCGGCCAGACTCTCCGCCGCATGGCCCGCCGAGGCAATAAACTCCATATCCGGTAACGTCTGACGAATGGCCGGAATTAATCCGCCCCAGGCATGTTCATCTGCAGCAATCAGCACTTTCATCGAACCCCCTCCGTTTTCCAGGCAAAAAAGCAGCATAGCGACTGTTGAGTGAGAATCAATCAGTTATCCCCTGTTCAACCCCACTCCAGAAGATTCAACGCCATGCGGCTGTGATTGCCAGGTGAAAACGGCTAAACTTCAGCATCTGAGGTTCCACCATTCACAGACCAGAGGCTCATTACAACGTGGCTCAATTCGTCTATAGCATGCATCGCGTCGGCAAAGTGGTTCCGCCGAAGCGTCACATTCTGAAGAACATCTCTCTTAGCTTCTTCCCTGGCGCCAAAATCGGTGTACTCGGCCTGAACGGCGCGGGTAAATCCACCCTGCTGCGCATCATGGCCGGTATTGATACCGATATCGAAGGGGAAGCACGCCCACAACCGGGCATTAAAGTCGGCTATCTGCCGCAGGAACCCAAACTCAATCCAGAGCACACCGTGCGTGAATCTGTGGAAGAGGCGGTTTCTGAAGTGGTTGGTGCGCTGAAGCGTCTCGACGAAGTGTACGCACTGTATGCCGATCCTGATGCCGATTTCGATAAACTGGCTGCCGAACAAGGTCGTCTGGAAGAAGTGATTCAGGCGCACGATGGCCATAACCTCGACACCCAGCTGAACCGTGCTGCTGATGCGATGCGTCTGCCAGACTGGGATGCCAAAATTGGCAACCTGTCCGGTGGTGAGCGCCGCCGCGTCGCGCTGTGCCGCCTGCTGCTGGAAAAGCCAGACATGCTGCTGCTCGACGAACCGACCAACCACCTGGATGCAGAATCCGTGGCCTGGCTGGAACGTTTCCTGCACGACTTTGAAGGCACCGTGGTGGCGATCACGCACGACCGTTACTTCCTCGATAACGTTGCAGGCTGGATTCTGGAGCTGGACCGCGGTGAAGGTATTCCGTGGGAAGGTAACTACTCTTCCTGGCTGGAGCAGAAAGATCAGCGCCTGGCGCAGGAAGCTTCTTCTGAAGCGGCGCGTCGTAAGTCAATTGAAAAAGAGCTGGAGTGGGTACGTCAGGGCGCGAAAGGCCGTCAGTCTAAGGGCAAAGCCCGTCTGGCGCGTTTCGAAGAGCTGAACAACACCGAATACCAGAAACGTAACGAAACCAACGAATTGTTCATTCCACCAGGTGCGCGCCTCGGCGACAAAGTGCTGGAAGTGACCAACCTGAGCAAATCGTATGGCGACCGCGTACTGATCGACGATCTGACCTTCTCGGTGCCGAAAGGCGCGATTGTCGGCATCATCGGCCCGAACGGTGCCGGTAAATCGACCCTGTTCCGCATGATGTCCGGTCAGGAACAGCCCGATTCTGGCACCATCGAGCTGGGCGAAACCGTCAAGCTGGCGTCTGTGGATCAGTTCCGTGACGCGATGGACAATTCGAAAACCGTGTTTGAAGAAGTGTCAGGTGGTCAGGACATTATGCGCGTCGGCAACGTTGAGATGCCAAGCCGTGCCTATGTCGGCCGCTTCAACTTCAAAGGCACCGATCAGGGCAAACGCGTTGGCGAACTGTCCGGTGGTGAGCGTGGTCGTCTGCACCTCGCGAAACTGCTGCAGGTTGGCGGCAACCTGTTGCTGCTCGATGAACCGACCAACGACCTGGACATCGAAACCCTGCGCGCGCTGGAAAACGCCCTGCTGGAGTTCCCAGGCTGTGCCATGGTGATCTCGCATGACCGTTGGTTCCTCGACCGTATCGCCACCCACATCATCGATTATCAGGATGAAGGTAAGGTGGAGTTCTTCGAAGGTAACTTTACCGAGTACGAAGAGTACAAGAAACGCACCCTCGGCGCTGACGCGCTGGAGCCGAAGCGTATCAAGTACAAGCGTATGGCGAAGTAATTGTTATGATGTGAAAAAGGCGCCGATTGGCGCCTTTTTTATTGCTGGAGGGTTAGGCCCCCAGCATCTGCTTCACCAGTTCAACGCAGCGCAGGAAGCGCGTGTCGTAGTCATCCTCTTTGACATGGACGAAGTCGATATTGTTTTCACGCAACATGGTCACCAGCATCGACTGAAACTCGCGGCGATCCATTGAGCTGCCCAGGCTGCGCAAACCGTCAGCCACCCACGGCACATTGTTCTCCAGCAAGATCACCAGATCGAAACGGTACTCATCGATCAGCGCCTGCACAAACGGATGCTCGCGCCCTTCATACTTGAGGCAAAACGCCTGCGTGGTGACAAAATCGGTATCGATAAACGCCACTTTGCTGGCGTATTTCACCGCGAAATCAATGTACTGCGCCTGCCCTAAGGCAATCTTGTCGTAGTCTGAATACTGCAGCGCCATCTCATCGCCACCGAGGTGCGAGAACACATAATCGCGGCCATATTCCCACGCGCTGGTGGTATTGAAGATATTTGCCAGCTTGTTGACCAGCGTGGATTTGCCGCTGGATTCCCCGCCTAGGATCGCCACGGTGCGCACAAAGAACGGCTTCACTTCGGTGGGAATATATTCCCAGTAGCGGAACGGATCCTGGCGAATCTGCCCGCCGCTGATGTTCATAAAGGATCGGTTGGGATCGATCACCACCGTCGAGATGCCGAGATGCTGTTGATACATCGCCGCATCCGGCTCTTCACTGGTGTAAATGCAATCCGGCTCAATGCCCTGCTCGGAGAGGAATTTCTTTACCCCTTCGCTCCACACATCCCAGCCGTGTGGATAAGGTTCGATCCCCTCTTCATCAAACGAGTGGATGCGGATGTTCTTCTGGTACTTGAAGGTCTGTAACAACCAACGCAGACGATCGCTGACGGTCGGCTGCTGTGACATGGCACTGTTTTCAAACAGCTCACGATCGCGCGGATCGTCATGGCCCATGATGATGTGCAGCTCATCCACCTGGCTGCAGGCGCGCTGGATCAGATAGATGTGGCCGGTGTGCAGCGGGTAGAACTTACCGAACACCACGCCAACGGTTTTGTCACGACGGGGGAATTCCAGCCCAAGAAATCGATGCAGTGCTTCCAGCTTTTGCGCGCTGGGGCTTTTGATTTTGGCATTCAGCAACTGGCTCAAGTAGCCTTTGGTCATCCCGCTGGCATCTGCAACCTGCTGCAGCGTATGGCCCTGCTGGCGTATGGCGGTTTTCAGGTAGTCGAACGATGACATTTGGTGCCTCCTGCATGGGAAAGAATGGGATGGGGTATGCGCTGGCCCTCACCCCGGCCCTCTCCCGTTTACGTGAGAGGGAAAAGTCTGTGCGGTACGTTTATCAAGATGCGCATGAATGCGCACGCTACAGTGACGGTGAAAGGCAGGGGCGGCAGGTATGCCGCCCGGCGAAATTACAGCTCGTCTAATATCGCCAGCGCATCCGCCAGCTTCTTCGCGCTATACACCTTCATGCCTTCAATCGCTTTCTTCGGTGCATTGCCCGCCGGCACAATCGCACGTTTGAAACCGTGCTTGGCCGCTTCGGATATGCGCTCCTGACCACTTGGCACCGGACGTATCTCCCCCGCCAGCCCCACTTCGCCGAAGATCACCAGATCCTGCGGCAGCGGACGATCGCGCAAGCTTGATACCATTGCCAGCAGCAGCGCAAGATCAGCACTGGTTTCGGTGACTTTCACACCGCCGACCACGTTGACGAACACATCCTGATCCGCCATCTGCAAACCACCGTGTCGATGCAGCACTGCCAGCAAAATCGCCAGACGGTTTTGCTCCAGGCCAACAGCGACGCGACGCGGGTTGCCCATCATCGAGTGATCCACCAGCGCCTGAATCTCCACCAGCAGCGGACGCGAACCTTCCCACACCACCATAACCGAACTGCCAGAGGTGACTTCATCTCCACGTGACAGGAAAATGGCGGATGGATTGCTGATTTCACGCATGCCCTGCTCGGTCATGGCGAACACGCCCAATTCGTTCACCGCACCGAAGCGGTTTTTATGACTGCGCAGCGTACGGAAACGGGAATCGGCATCGCCATCCAGCATCACTGAACAGTCGATGCAGTGCTCCAGCACTTTTGGCCCGGCCAGCGAGCCATCTTTGGTCACGTGGCCGACCATCACAATCGCCACGCCGCGTGTTTTAGCGAAGCGCGTCAGGTAAGCGGCAGTTTCACGCACCTGCGCTACGCTCCCGGGCGAAGACTGGATATCCGCCATGTGCATCACCTGGATGGAGTCGATAACCATCAGTTTCGGCTGTTCCTGCTCGGCGATCAGACAGATCTGCTCGATGCTGGTTTCCGACAACATATTCAGGTTTTCAGTGGGCAATCCCAGACGATGGGCGCGCATCGCGACCTGTTGCAGTGACTCTTCGCCAGTGACGTACAGGGTTTTCATCCCTTCGGACAGCTTGCACATCACCTGCAACAGCAGCGTCGATTTACCGGCTCCCGGATTACCCCCGATCAAAATCGCACTGCCTGGCACTACGCCGCCCCCCAACACGCGATCAAACTCTTTGAAGCTGGTGGAGAAACGCGGCACGGCTTCGAGGCTGATCTCGGACAGCTTCTGCACCCGGCCGGGTCCCGCGCTACCGGCATAGCCACTCAGGCGCTCATTACGCGCTGCAGCAGGCGAGGCGGCAATACGCACCTCGGTGATGGTGTTCCACGCGTTGCAGGCGCTGCATTGCCCCTGCCAGCGTGGATAATCTGCGCCACACTCGTTACAAACGAAGGCGCGTTTTGCCGCTTTGGCCAAATCAAATCCTCAGTTAACGCTCTTCGTGAATCAGGCTGCCGGTCAGGATGCAGAACACCCCCATCAGATCGGCATGACGGATAATGATCGACGCCTGCTCATTCACTTTTGGTTTAGCATGGTAAGCGATACCCAATCCCGCCGCCTTGATCATCGGCAGATCGTTGGCGCCATCGCCAATCGCAACCGTTTGTTCTGGCGCGATTTCATGACGTTCAGCGAGATTCTTCAGGGTATCGGCTTTAAATTGGGCATCCACAATCTGCCCCAGCACTTCGCCCGTCAGCTTACCATCGCGCATTTCCAGCTCGTTGGCGACGGCCGCAGCCAGATGCAATGTCTGACGCAAATGGTCGGCGTAGTAAGTGAAGCCGCCGGAGGCAATCGCCACCTGCCAGCCCAGCGCCTGTAGTTTATGTACCAGCGTGGTCAGGCCCGGCATCAGAGGCAGCGTATCGCGTACCTGCTTAAGGATGTTGGCATCAGCGCCCGCCAGTTTTGCCACGCGCTCACGCAGGCTGGCTTTGAAGTCCAGCTCACCGCGCATCGCGCGTTCGGTGACTTCTGACACCTGCTCGCCGCAGCCCGCCAGTTTGGCGATCTCATCGATGCATTCGATCTGAATCGCGGTGGAATCCATATCCATCACCAGCAATCCTGGGGTTTTCAGATGCGGGATCTTGCCAAGCGGCGCCACATCAAATCCCACATCGTGCGCCAGTTTGGTCGCACGGGGCGTCAGCGAACCGGCCAGACGAACCACCTGATACTCATCGACATTCCAGGCACTAACGATCACCATCGCCGCACCCAGCAGATGCTGATAATCGGTCAGTTTTTGTTTATCGAGTCCGCGCCCATACAGCAACCAGCCAGTCCGACCGGCACGGTAATCCAGCGGCATCACTTCATCACCGCTGAGAGAAAGGGGTAGACCCGGCCAGAGTGAAACATCGGCGGGCAGATCGCACCAGGTAAGACGATTTGGCATTACAGCTCCTGTAGGGACAACAAAACCACGCAAGAGGCTACCTTGTCTGCGCGGGTTCTGGCAACATAATTGCCAGCCTTTCTGCTGTTACGTCACACGGGTTTCTGATGGTTAAAACCGCACTGAAATTTCGCCTGCATCGCACGGTGATTGTTCTTATCTCGCTGGCCCTGTTAGTGGTGCTGATGCAAGGGGCATCCTGGTTCAGTCTCGGCCACCAAATGGCACGCTCTGAGCAGGTGGAAGAACTCGCGCATACGCTGACGCGCCAGGTGGCATTTAGCCTCAAACCGCTGATGGACAACAGCGACGACAACCGTACGCAAATCGAAGCCATCCTTAATCAGATGACCGATAACAGCCGCATTCTGGATGCCTCGGTGTATGCCGACGACGGCAGCCTGGTGGCGCACAGCGGCGAAAGCATTAACGTGCGCGATCGTCTGGCGCTGGATGGTAAACGTGCCGGCAGCTACTTCAACCATCAAATCGTGCAGCCGCTGGAAGGCAAAGAGGGGCCACAGGGATTCCTGCGCGTGACCCTGGATACCCACGTGCTGGTCACCGAATCACGCCAGGTGGACAACACCACCAACATTTTGCGGTTGATGATGCTGCTGGCGCTGGCGATTGGCATCATCCTGACACGCACCCTGCTGCGCGACCGCCGTACCCGCTGGCAGCAATCACCGTTCCTGCTCACCGCCAGCCGCGCGGTAAAAGAGGATAAGGAACGAGAGGAAGAAGAAGCGGCCACTAACTCAGAAAATGAAAAAAGCCTTTAAGCCATTTTGCGGATGGTCTCATCCAGCGTATCCAACTGCTGCCATGCTTGCGTGGCGATACGCTGGAAGTTGGCGCTGAACGTTTCGTCATCCGCAATCGCCTGCCAGTAGGTTTTCGCCATAGTGCTGGCAGCACGCCACACCTCACCTGGTAATGAAAAATCCAGCGTTAATGACAGTTCATCACGCATATGCCCCTGCGCGTTCGGTGCCAGTGCCATAGGCAGCATGTCGTAGGCTGGCGTCAGACTGAATTTTTCCTGGTCGGTGAAGAAAGACAAATTCCCTGCGTGCATATCACTGTTACCAATCAGGCGACCAAATGCCCATTGCAAGGTGCCACGCTGTAGGGTGACATCATCAATGCGCTGCTGATGGTGCAGTTCACGCAGCGCGGCAGGCCAGTGTTGTTGATGACCAACAAACTCTGCGCTGACGGCCTCAAGTGAACTCATCTCACGTCGACCACGCTCACCGATGCGATCAAAACGCTGCACTTCGAGAAATAACTGCTCTGCACCTTCAATCAACTGGCTCTGCGCCGCGGCCACGCCTGTAGCATGCAAATGCTTTAATGCCAGATGTTCCGCACGTAGCAAATCGCGCCAGCGCTGCGCATTATCACTGTGGCGCGCCACAGTGAATTTCACCAGACAGTGACGATCGCCATTGTCTGTCGCGGCATAACAGAGGAATTTAGGTTGCTCGCCCCCCGCTGATGACCCGGGCTCATCCCCACTCAGCGCATGATGTGCTCGCTGCGGATACGTTAACGTTTTCTCTTTTTCGCTGATGGCGTGCGGTGCTTCCTGCTCTAACCAACGCTGATAGGTGTGTTCACCGATGATGAACGCGCCCGGCATATCGACACCACCGCTTGCCAACGCCATTAAGCACTGATCATCAATCCACAGGCGAATGTCATCATTCAATCCTAATGGGTGGGCATTCTCTCTACCCCACTGACGACCGATAAAGCCCTGCGGGCGCATATCCTGTAAAAACCACGGCAACCCTTCGAAAAAGTGGCCTCGGCCCTGCTCATCCTGATGCAGGCAACTGCCCTGCGGCCAGGTGGGTAACAAAGCACCCGCGGGCTGCGCCTGGCCTTGTGCAGAAATGCGATACAGTGGGAAGCGGCTTTCGCCGCGAATCGGACGGAGCAAGGCATAACGCGTCGCGCGGGCTTTGCCCCATTTCACGATTTGGGGCTGTTGTCGTAATTGCCGCGACAACGTCGCCTGACTAATGCCAGAGCGTTGCAGTAAATCGGCTGCACTGAGCGGTCCCGCTAGCAGCAAACTTTGCAGATCGGCCATTGTCGTTCACCCTATCAGCGTCTGATGAATAGATTCGTGAATAGATTTATGCATAGATTTTATCATAAAATAAGCCCGCACAGCGGGCTTCTTCGAATCATCACAACGTTAACGGTGAATAGATACTTTTAGCGTTGTGTCAGCAACGCCTGCAGCTCAGCCAGGGTCTTCACCTGCCAGGTCGGTTTGATATGTTCCGGCAACGGACGCGTGCCGTGATCGATCCAGCAGGTTTTTAGCCCGGCATTCATCCCACCCAGAATGTCAGACTCAGGTGTATCACCGACCATCAACACCCGGCTGCGATCCGGGTTGCCAAGCAACGCCAGCGTGTGGTCGAAAATCGCCACATCCGGTTTCGGTACGCCGACCTGCTCAGAAATCACCAGCTCATCAAAGAACTCGCGGAATCCGGTACGTTCCAGACGTGCTTGCTGCAAAGCGGTGAAGCCGTTGGTAATGATGGCGATCTTCACCTTTCCCTTCAGCGCATTGAGCAACTCAGCAGCACCGTCGAGAGGCAGGCAAATATCTGCCATCGCACTGAGGAAATCACTGTTCAGCACTTCAGGCGCGACGCTGAGTTTCTCACCCCACAGGGTGAAACGACGTGTTTGCAGCTGCAAGGCTGAAATGGTGCCGTTTTGATAATCGACCCACAGCGGTTTGTTGATCGCCTGATAATCGGCGTAATCCTGATCGCTGAAGTGCACGTCATAGCTGGCAAACATGCGCTGTAAACCGGCGTAAGCGTCAAAATGAAAAAGTGTGTCATCCGCATCAAACAGGATGCAGTCCCAATCGTTTAACATAGTGTCCCTTTTTAGAGAGTGAGCGCCATGATAATGGCATCTTCACGACCGTTGGCGGTGGGATAGTAATTGGGGCGTACGCTGACCTGATGGAAATCCAGTTGCTCATACAGCGCAATCGCCGGGTGATTCGAGGCTCGCACCTCTAGCCACAGCGTCATGACATCGCGCTTTTCCAGCTCAGCAATCAAATGTTGCAGCAGCTGGCGCGCATAGCCACGGCGCTGAAAATCGGGATCGACCGCAATGTTGAACAGCGAGGCTTCATCCAGCACCACTTGCGTAATGGCGAACCCTGCCAGTTTACCTTCGGCTTCCAGACGATAATTCACAAAACGTTCGCCCTGATTACTGGCAAACGTCTGCTCGCTCCACGGAAAAGCGTGGCTGCGACGTTCAATGGCCAGCAGCTGCGGCTGGTCTTCAGGGGTGACTAAAGAGATGGCTGTCATGGTTACACATCTGTTGCCACAGGGCGCGTTTTGCCGCACCACTGCTGATTAATTCGTTGAAAACGGCGGTGGAAAAGGTGATGCCGTTAAAGGTGTATTCACTCTCGACGCCCAGCAACCAACCGGCACAATCCACCTGCTCAGGCAGCATCGGCAGCTGTTCCGGCGTCAGCGTCATCACCTGCGAAGGCTGAATATTCAGGGCATGCAGGACATCGCGAATTAAGGGTTCCTGCAGCGCGGGGGCATGTTCAGCCACCATCACCAGGCGGGTGTCCGGGGCCAGCGTCACGGCAATTTCGCCCTGCAGCACGCGCGGACGCCGCAATTGATACTGCGTAATCCCCATTTGCTGTAGAAGCCAGTCGCGCCTTGTGCTCATGCTATTACCCGTTATGCTGCCAGAATGCGACGCTATGCTAGCAAACCCATCGAACATGCGCCAACAAAGCACTATAATCCCCGCTCTGATTTAACAGGAGCGTTCCATGTCTGCTTTTACCCCGGCCAGCGAAGTCATTCTGCGCCACAGTGATGAATTTACCGCCCGCCATGTTTTGTTTGCTGGCGACCTGCAGGATGACCTGCCCGCCCAGCTGGAAACCGCATCAACGCGCGTGCACACCCAGCAGTACCATCACTGGCAGAACCTGAGCCGTCGCCTCGGTGAACGTGCGGTTTACAGCATGGTGGCCACTGCCGCCGATGTTGAAGGCTGCGATACGTTGGTTTATTTCTGGACGAAGAACAAGCCAGAAGCGCAGTTCCAGCTGCAAAACCTGCTGTCGCTGATGCCGGTCGGCTGCGATATCTTTGTGGTCGGTGAAAACCGCAGCGGCGTGCGCAGTGCAGAAGGCATGCTGGAAGACTGGACGAAACTGGAAAAAGTCGACAGTGCACGTCGTTGCGGTCTCTATCATGGTCGTCTGGATACACAGCCAACCTTTGATGCCAGCAGCTACGGCAATAGTTACATGATCGAGCACCTCACCATCCACACGCTGCCGGGTGTATTCAGCCGCGATGGTCTGGATATCGGTAGCGATCTGCTGCTCTCCACGCTGGAGCCGCACTTCCGTGGCAAAGTGCTGGATATCGGCTGCGGCAGCGGCGTGCTGGCCACCGTGATGGCACAAATCTCCCCGCGCGTGCGGTTGTGGCTCTGTGATGTGCATGCCGCAGCGATTGAAGCCAGTAAGCTGACGCTGGCCGCCAACGAACTGGAAGGGGAAGTGTTCGCCAGTAACGTCTTCTCGGATGTCACCGGCCGTTTCGATATGATCATCTCTAATCCACCGTTCCATGACGGCCTGCAAACCAGCCTCGATGCGGCCAACACGCTGATTCGTGGTGCCTTGAAGCATCTGAACAGCGGCGGTGAACTGCGTATTGTGGCTAACGCCTTCCTACCCTATCCGCAGATTCTGGATGAGACCTTCGGTAACCACGAAGTGCTGGCGCAGACCGGACGCTTTAAAGTCTACCGTGCCGTCTACGGACGCGGCGCCAAAGCGCGTAAATAACCCATTTTGCGCTTCCCGACGGTGAAAATGTTGTTTTTTGCAGCAATCGTTTCATCGTCGTGAAATATGTATTGACGCAAAGAGTAAAATCTCTAGAATGCGCCTCCGTGGTTAGCAATACTTTAGAGTGTTGCAGGGTACGCGACGGTGGCGGAATTGGTAGACGCGCTAGCTTCAGGTGTTAGTGTCCTTACGGACGTGAGGGTTCAAGTCCCTCCCCTCGCACCAATAATCACAAAGTTTATATCATAGCACTGAGCGATGGTGGCGGAATTGGTAGACGCGCTAGCTTCAGGTGTTAGTGTTCTTACGG
>NZ_DAMDQC010000031.1:0-36286 GCF_032082325.1 Pantoea sp. CTOTU50773
GATTACGCTCCTGGGCGTCTGATATTGATACCAATGTGCTCGCCAAAGCGCATGCGTGAATCTATCGCTTTAGCGACATTCAAATGCTGAATCAGACTCAGAAACGCCTCTATTTTCTGCGCGGCAGTGGTCACAGTCGCGAGTACGTCAAAGTGAAACCCGCGCTGTTGGCGAACATCCATTATCAACAGATCAATCTGCTGGCGGACAGCTGGCCGCTGCCACAGCCTTTCGACGCAATTTTCTGTCGCAACGTGATGATCTATTTTGATTTTTCTACCCAGCTGCGGCTACTGGAGCGCTTCGCTCGTCTGCTTAAACCCGGCGGTTTGCTGTTTGTTGGCCACTCTGAACACTTCTCCCAGCCCACGCTGCCTCTACAGTTGCGTGGGCAATCAGTGTACGAACGGATGGAGGTTGCACCTTGAAGCGGATACGCGTGATGGCGGTGGATGATTCCACCTTAATGCGCAATATGCTCAGCGCCATCGTCAATCAGCAGGCCGATATGGAGATGGTGGCTACGGCACCCGATCCGCTGATCGCCCGTGACCTGATTAAACAACTCAACCCGGATGTGCTGACGCTGGATATTGATATGCCGCGCATGGAAGGGCTGGAGTTTCTGAGCCGACTGATGCGGCTGCGGCCCATGCCAGTGATCATGATCTCCAGCATGACCACGCGCGGATCCAGCGCCACGCTCAATGCATTGGAACAGGGCGCGGTGGATTTTATCCCTAAACCCGGTAACCAGATGCCCGGCGATCTGGCGGCATGGGGCGCGCTGCTGGCAGACAAAATTCGTGGAGCCGCCAAAGCCAATCCCAATCGCTATCGGCTCAACGCTGCCTCCGGTGCGCTACTGGCTGGCATCAAGACCGATGCCTCGCAAATTATCGCCATTGGTTCGTCTACAGGCGGCACCGAAGCGCTGCGCCGGGTGCTGACACAGATGCCGTTAAGCAGTCCCGGCATCGTCATCGCCCAACATATGCCTGCCGGTTTTACCCGCTCCTTCGCCCAACGCATGGACTCACTGTGCCAGATTTCGGTACGTGAAGCCGAACACGGTGAACCGCTGTTGCCGGGCAATGCCCTGATTGCGCCGGGCGATCGTCATCTGGAGATCGTGCGCCTCAGCCGGGGTTACGAAGTGCAGATCAGCGACAACGCGCCGGTCAATCGCCATCGCCCGTCGGTGGATGTGCTTTTCCATTCCGTGGCGCAGCAGGCAGGCAAACTCGCCAGCGCTGCCATCCTCACCGGTATGGGCAACGATGGCGCACGCGGCCTGCTAACGCTGCGGCAGGCCGGTGCCTGGACGCTGGCGCAGGACGAAGCCAGTTGTGTGGTGTTCGGCATGCCGCGCGAAGCCATTGCGCTGAACGGTGCCTGTGAGGTGGTGGATTTGGATCAGGTCGGCCAGCGTTTACTCGACGGTTTCAGCAACAACCTACAACGCAAATAAATGGATTAACCGGTTCAGGAGAACATTGAGATGTCAGATAAAAACCTGCGTTTTCTGGTGGTAGATGACTTTGCCACTATGCGACGCATCGTGCGTAACCTGCTGCAGGACCTCGGCTATCAAAATATTGAAGAGGCGGAGGATGGTCAGGATGCGCTGAATAAACTGCGTGCCGCCACGTTCGATTTCGTGGTCAGCGACTGGAATATGCCCAATCTCGACGGGCTGGAACTATTGAAGGCCATTCGCAGCGATGCCGCCATGGCCAAACTACCGGTGCTGATGGTCACGGCCGAAGCCAAGCGCGAGAACATTATTGCCGCCGCACAGGCGGGCGCGAACGGCTATATCGTCAAGCCCTTCACGGCTGCCACGCTGGAAGAGAAGCTCGGCAAAATCTTTGAAAAACTGGGGTAATCAGCATGAACTCACCCACGGATATGCCGAGTGAAAACCCGAAAGATCTGTTTATACGTATCGGGCATCTCACACGCCTGCTGCGTAACAGCATGGCTAATCTGGGTCTGGAGCAGACCATCTTTGAGGTGGCCGATGCGTTTCCCAATACGCGTGACCGCCTGCGTTACGTGGTGAGTAAAACCTCGCAGGCGGCCGATCGCGCCCTGACCAGCGTCGAGGCCGCGCGCCCGCTACAGCTGGCTTTGAGCGATGACGCCAGCGCACTGAGCGATCGCTGGGATCGCTGGTTTGCCGATCCGCAACCGCTGGATCAGGCGCGCGAGCTGGTGCACGACACCCGCGCTTATCTGCAAAGGGTGCCTGATTTAACCCAACAGACCAATGACGAACTCACCGAGATCATGATGGCGCAGGATTTTCAGGATCTCACCGGCCAGGTGCTGAACAGCCTGATGCAGGTGATCGATACCGTGGAGCGCGAGCTGATCAGCGTGTTAGTCGAGAACATGGGCGATCGTGATGCGCCTGAGGATCCGAGCGAAGTGCAGTTGAAGAACGGGCCGCAAGTCGATCCCCACGCTCAGGGGATCGCCGCTTCACAAGAGCAGGTGGATGATCTGCTGGACTCGCTGGGTTTCTGATGCGTCATGGCTGAAGAGAGCGACAACGAGAAGACCGAGGATCCCACACCCGAACGCATTAAAAAGTCACGGGAAGAGGGACAGGTTCCGCGATCGCGCGAACTGACCACGCTGGCCATGCTGCTGGTGGGTTGGGGATTGATGGCGATCGGTGGCAGTCAGCTGGCGCGAAAGCTGCAGCAGTTGATGCACAACGGACTGGCGTTTGATCGCCTGCTGGTGCGCGATCCGCAGCATATGCTGGATCAGGCCGCATCCTTACTGGGGATCGCTATGCTGGCGCTGTTGCCGCTGGTCGGCGGGTTGTATCTCACCGCGCTGACGGCGCCGGCAATCATCGGTGGCCTCAACCTCAGCGGCAAGGCGATCAAGTTCAATCCCAAAAAGCTCAACCCGCTGTCGGGCCTCAAACGTCTGTTCTCTTCACAGATGCTGTCCGAGATGGTGAAAGCGATCCTTAAAGTCTTACTGGCGGCGACCGGCGGCGGTCTGTTCCTGATGCTGAATAAAAGCCAGTTGGTCGCGTTGATGTTTGAACCCCTCAACATGGCGCTTAACGATATCAGTCAGTTACTGATGCTGTGCATGCTGATCATCATCCTGTCGCTGATCCCGATGGTGATTTTCGATGTGGTGTATCAGCTGTGGAGCAACTGGAAAAAGCTGCGTATGAGCCGTCAGGACGTGAAAGATGAGTTCAAAAAACAGGAAGGCGATCCGCTGCTGAAAGGCCGTATTCGCCAGTTGCAGCGCCAGATGGCGCAGCAACGACAAATGGCTGCCGTGCCTGACGCCGATGTGGTGGTGAATAACCCAACGCACTACTCGGTGGCGCTCAAATATCAGGAAGGCAGCATGGGCGCGCCGGTGGTGGTGGCGAAAGGCAGCGGCCTGATTGCCCTGCGCATCCGCGAACTCGCCGCTGAGAACCGCATCCCGATGCTGGATGCTCCACCACTGGCACGCGCCTTGTATCGCCATTGCGAGACCGGCGCCCCCGTGCCAACCGAACTGTATAACGCCGTGGCGGAAGTGCTGGCGTGGGTTTACGGCCTGCGCCGCTGGCGCAAAGGCTACGGCAACCCACCGTCACGCCCGATGAATTTGCCGGTCCCGGAAAAACTGGATTTTGCCCAAGAGAGTGAGAGTGATGGCTAATATCGCCACAAAATTACGTTTGCCGACGCTGAAAGAGACACAGTGGCAGGTGCTGGCCGGGCCGGTGTTGATCATGACCATCCTCGCGATGATGATCCTGCCGCTGCCGACCTTCGTGCTGGATCTGCTGTTTACCTTCAATATCGTACTGTCGATCATGATCCTGCTGGTGGCGATGTTTACGCAGAAGACGCTGGAGTTCTCGGCGTTTCCCACCGTGCTGCTGTTCTCCACCCTGCTGCGCCTGGCGCTGAATGTCGCCTCGACGCGCGTGATTCTGATGCAAGGCCACACCGGCTCAGATGCGGCGGGCCAGGTGGTGGAAGCCTTTGGTCATTTCCTGGTGGGCGGCAATTTCGCCATTGGCATTATCGTTTTTATCATATTGATTATTATCAACTTTATGGTGATTACCAAAGGCGCCGGACGTATCGCTGAAGTCGGCGCGCGTTTCACACTGGATGGCATGCCCGGCAAACAGATGGCGATCGACGCCGATCTTAACGCCGGTTTGATCGGCGAAGACGAAGCCAAGCGCCGTCGCAAAGAGGTGACGCAGGAAGCGGACTTTTATGGATCGATGGACGGTGCCAGTAAATTTGTGCGCGGCGATGCGATTGCCGGACTGATGATCATGGCGATCAACATTATTGGCGGCTTGATCATCGGCGTGATGCAGCATGACATGACCATGGGCGGGGCGGGTGAGACTTACACGCTGTTGACCATTGGCGATGGCCTGGTGGCACAGATTCCAGGGCTGGTGATCTCCACCGCAGCGGGCGTGGTCGTCACGCGCGTGGTCAACGATCAGGATGTGGGCGAGCAGATGGTGGGCCAGCTATTTACCTCTCCGCGCGTGCTGACGCTGGCCGCCGTGGTGATTGGCTTGCTCGGGTTGATTCCCGGCATGCCGAACATCGTTTTCCTGCTGTTTACCGCCCTGTTGCTCGGATTAGCCTGGTGGCTGCGCGGCCGCGCCCTGCAGCAACCGGCAGCCGGTGCTTCGCCCGTGACGCGGGCAGAGAGCGAGGCTGCGCAGGTCAACGAAGCGAGCTGGGCTGATGTTCAGCTGGAAGATGAGCTTGGACTGGAAGTCGGTTATCGCCTGATCCCGATGGTCGATCATGAGCAGCAAGGCCAGTTGCTGACGCGCGTGCGCGGTATCCGCAAAAAATTCGCCCAGCAGATGGGCTTCTTACCCCCTGCAGTGCATATCCGTGACAACCTTGATTTGCCGCCAACTCGCTATCGCATTTTGCTCAAAGGCGTTGAGATCGGCCACGGCGAGATCCAGCCCGACCGCTGGATGGCGATCGATCCCGGCTGCGCCGAAGGTGAGATTCCCGGCACGCCGTGCATCGAGCCCACCTTTGGCCTGCCCGCGTTGTGGATCGACGAGGTGCAGCGCGAACTGGCGCAAACGCTGGGCTATACCGTGGTCGACCCGAGTTCCGTGGTCGCCACCCATCTTAATCATCTGATCTCGACCCATACCGAAGAGCTATTTGGCCGTCAGGAAGCGCAGCAGTTGCTGGACCAGCTCAGCAAACATGCCCCGAAACTGGTGGAGGATCTGATCCCCGCCGTCATCAGCCTGACCTTGCTGCACAAGGTGTTGCAGAACCTGTTGGCAGAGCGCGTGCCGATCCGCGATATGCGCACCATTATCGACACGCTGGCGGAGTTTGCTACGGCCAGCAGCGATGCCGATGAACTTACTGCCCGCGTGCGAGCACGTCTGGCGCGCGCCATTACACAGCAGTGGTTCCCCGGCGAGGAGGACATTCAGGTCATTGGGCTGGATGTGTCACTGGAGCAGCTGCTGGTACAGGCCACGCAAAGCGGCAGCGCCATTGAGCCGGGCATTGCCGAGAGCCTGATGAAACAGACCGAACAAGCGCTGATGCATCAGGAAGGATTAGGTGCGCCGCCAGTGCTGCTGGTGAATCCGGCGCTGCGCCTGATGCTGTCGCGCTATCTGCGCCGCATGTTCCCGCAGATGGCGGTGCTCTCCAGCCAGGAGATCAGCAGCCAGCGCAACGTGCGGATGACGTGGCTGATTGGGGGGAAAAGCTGATGCGATGCTGGATGTGGTTTGGGCTGCTGTTATTCTCGCCGCTGGCGCTGGCTGCGGAAGGATCATGGAGCAGCCAGAGCTTTGGCGGCGTGATCACTCAGGGTAAACAAGTGTTTAAAAGCCGTCCGGTACAGCCTGTCGTGCCACCTCCTGCGGGCGCGATGGCCAGGCATCTGGCATGGCGCATCGCCGTCGATGGGCCCGTACCCATGGGGTTTCAGGTACAGGTCTGCGGTGGCGGTCGCTGCGTGAAGCTGCCGGGATTGCGTGGAGAGATGGCCCTGCCGCATGGCTTCCCGGCTGGCGGACCGTTGTGGTTTGAGTATTTTTCAGCGGTGCGCGGCACGATAGCGCCAGCGGTAACGGTGTTGAGTAATCAGGTGACGGTGGGGTATTGGGTGCGGTGAAATCGATGCTAACTATCTGAGTAAAATAATTTAAATCATCTGAGATATTACTGTTTAAGGCTCATACCTTCCATATGAATCAACAATAAAAGAAACATTGAGTTATATGTTTTCGTTACAGGATTATTGAAGATTTTTTCGTTTAGAGGGAGTGTGTATTAGTGAATTTCAGACACAAAAAAAGCCGCTCGTAAGCGACTTAATTTTGCATCAATCGATGGTGCCGAAGGTCGGACTCGAACCGACATGTATCTCTACGGTTGATTTTGAATCAACTGCGTCTAACAACTTATTGATAAACCACAATAAGCTGTCTTCCACCAGATGGTGTTCAGCACCAATTTCGCCATGAAATTGCCCCGACAATTTAGCCGGGGTTTCTATGATTTACAAGAGAGATCGTTATTTGATCTTAGATCCATGCGGAGTGTATCTCGTAAGGATCGCCATCCCTGAATACATGAGGGGCTACTTTTGCGGAAAACGTAACTTCCTCAAGAGCACAGGATCACGCGACATCCGTCAGGCGCGGTTATTTCGTGATGCCATTGCGGTTGAGTTCGCAAGATTACGTGAACAGTTAATGCCACAGCCCAGTGGATCAAAAGTTGAAATAATAATCAACGACCTACGCCGGATAGGTAGTTTTGCAAAAGCCAACCCGCCACAGTTGGGTTCACCATCGCAGGCTTGCCCTTCTCTGCTGCAAATGCGTGATCTCTACTTGCTTCAGTTTGGCGATAAACGCAAGTTAACCACCCTTTCCAAGACTAACAAAGCCGTTGAGCAGATTTTGATCCACTTGAAGAGGCGAGATGTTCAACTCCATGAGATTAACAGGACAGTGGTTACGGGCTGGCTAGATAAGTTGAAGAAGGATAAAGCGCTACAGACGATTCAAAATTACATTAGCTCATTGGCTCAGATATGGGATTTGGCTCGAAACCGTTATCACGATGCACCTCAGGATAACCCTTGGCGGGGACACGGGTTGGAAGCAAAAAGCAGCAAAGTAAGTTACGAGGCTTTTACCCATGTAGAACTAGCACAGGTCTTCGCTGCACTGGAAGGTGACACAGAGATGCAAGCGGTGACGCTGATTGGGATGTACAGCGGCATGAGGCTGAATGAAATTTGCTCTATACGAGTTGGCAACATTCGTAGAATCGAGGAGGTTCTTTGCTTCGAGGTGTTAGAAGGCAAGACGAAATCAGCTACGCGTATCATTCCGGTTCACTCTCGCATTACTCAACTGGTGGAAAGTCTTATCCATAATCCACACAACGGCTTTCTTTTCTATCACGCCTCCATCACTGAACGTGCAGATGGTAAGCGCTCAACTTGGCACACACAACGTTTCACAAGAGCTAAGCGGCAGGCCTTAGGTAAATCAGGAACAGAGCGGAAAGTATTCCATAGCCTTCGCCATGACTTTGCACAGCAGCTTGATCGAAACCAAGTACCCGAAGACAGGATAGCCATGTTAATGGGACATGAGCGAGGGAAGACTGAGAGTTTTAAAACCTACTCAAGAAATTCCGCTACTGCGGCGGAGCTTTCTCAATATATCGAGCACATCCATTTTGCTCAGTTTGAAGATTTCTAACCTTCCGATCTCGGAAGCCGAGAACGCTTACTCAACCATTGAAGGGAATTAAATATGGCTTTAAAGAAGTGTCGTGAATGCAGTGGCAAAGTATCTTCATCAGCTAAAACCTGCCCACATTGTGGCGTCAAATCGCCTTATGCATCCCCGAGGGGTTGCTTAACCTTTCTGTTGTTTGTCGGAATCGTCGCGTTTTTTGCAATGAATGACAAGAATGATAAGAAGGCCGATCCTGAATATGCAACAACCAAGCTAACACCTCAAGAACAGCAGGACGCTAAGGATTTCTCTCAAATGCTCATACAAGCCAAAGGCTACCAATGTAACAAAGTTGATGACTTAATACCTGCCCCATTCGGCGGGAAAGTTACGGTGTTCTGCGACGGCATTTACGATTACACCATCAGTGATGAAGGTGGAAAGCACGTAGTGACAGTGAACTGAAATTTTTCTTGCCGGGTATAAACCCGGCAAGACGATATAGAAATGGTGAACAAAAAATGCAACTCCTAAACAATTGATGTCAGAGTTATCATTTAGACCTAAGTCAACTTACAAGAGCAAAAAACCAACAATCACATTAATAACATAAGAAAATTCTCATTTCTCAAAGTAAGCTCGTAAGTACTTTTTATCCCCCTGAAACTCAAATAAATTATAAGAAAATATAATCATTCAGGGGTTAAGATGACACTTCGTAATCAAAGAATTCAACAACTCGTTGCTCAGCGTGAAATCACTCAATTAATCCATTTTACCCGTGTTGAAAACTTAGCGAGCATCATTAATCATGGAATAATCCCAGTAGATTCGGCTATAGCTGCAAAACTTGCTCCTGCAGTAAATGATCTTGATCGACTGGATGGCTATCGCAATGCGTCATGTATCTCAATATCTCTGACAAATCACCGTATGTTTTGGAAGTATCGCCAAGAAAATCCAACAGTGGATTGGGTTGTTTTAGGTATACGCCCCTCTGTACTATGGGAAAAAAATTGTGCATTTTGTCGTCACAATGCTGCCGATGGGAGAATCACCAGCCAGCAACTTCAACAGTTAACAACGGTAGAATCTCTAATAGGAATGTTTGATGAAATTGATGGCGTCACACCACGCTCTGAGCAACGCCTTCTTCCACATGACACTACTGACTCTCAGGCTGAGGTGTTAGTATTTGATACAATTGAACCGGAATATATTTTTGCGGCTGCTTTTAACAAGCAGACAACCTTTGACTCGTATGGCGGGTTACTTGGGGACAGGAAGAAAAAGCTGGTTGGTTCACAAGCTGGAGTTTTTGCCACCCGTTCGTACCTGCGCTAAGGCTTATTAATGGCACAAAGACCTGTATATGTCCCTTTGAACGAAAGGTCATTATTCGTTAAAACCCAACCAATTGAATTTACATGGTTTCCGGGAATGTCTGTCTCTCAGAAACAAAAGTCAATTGACTCATTGCATGAAGCTGCTCAGAAAAGCTTACCCCATGTAACTAAAATATTGGAAATCTCAAGCAAGTCGAGGGACAG
This sequence comes from Pantoea sp. CTOTU50773, assembly GCF_032082325.1. Lineage (NCBI taxonomy): Bacteria > Pseudomonadati > Pseudomonadota > Gammaproteobacteria > Enterobacterales > Erwiniaceae > Pantoea > Pantoea sp. CTOTU50773. The sequence continues at coordinate 9,313 of NZ_DAMDQC010000031.1, forward strand.
CTTAGGCGTAGCGTTAAGCGCGTTCAATCTTTCATTTACTACGCTGAAACAACAACGAACACTTACCATTGAGTGTGCCTTCCAGGGCAGCAAGGTTTTTCAACGGGGCGGTCCATTTACAGATATGTTCGAAATGACTCCCCGTGAAGCGAAGAAGGATAAGCGGCTCTTAACTTCTGGACGATTAACCAGCTTTAAGTTTTTTGGCACTGAGTGGGAACTTGAACCACAGACTGCTTTCTACGATTGGCTTTATATCAGTGCACTGCGAAAACAGAAGGAACTTGCAGATCAGGTAGTCGCTTACTCTGCCTTTACTGACATAGAGTTTAACCCTGAACGCTCAATCAACTGCCAAGCATATTCTGCCGCATTATATGTGTCCTTACATAACCTGGGGATACTTGATGATGCTATCTCGTCGAAGGAACGTTTCCTACAAACAATAGCGAGTGCGAAGATCAGCAACGCCCGTCAAGACGATGCCGGGCAGCCGGGTTTTGGATTTTAATACAGTGTAAAAGAAAAAAAACCGGGCGGTTTCCCGTCCGGCTTTAAGTGTTCAGCTTCTTCATTCGCTTCGCGATGGCTGCTTCTCGAAGCGCTGTTTCCAGTCCTTTAGCCTGGATATGGTCAAACAGCGTTGTTCGTTTCATGCCCAGAAAACGCGCCAGAGCCGAAAGATTGATGATCGAATCGTCGTCATCTTTGAGCGGCACAGTCAGGACTGGCACTGAGCCAGCACCCAGCAATTGCATTCTCATTTATTAATCTCCTTTCCTTTGCCTCGCCACCTCGATGGCGGAGCCTTTCCCACTGCATCAGCAGCGGGGGGCAAATCATGCCCCCAATATCTGCAATACGGTGTCCGCTTTCGCGTCTTACGCTGCCTGATTCGTCAGTTTGGTAACGAAATCCGGGCGGTAAACCACTGGCAGGATGCTCGATTCTGCGAACAGTTCCACGTTGCGGAGCTTGTCCTGATGGCTGTAAATGCGGAAATCTACAGGTTCAGCGAACGCCAAGTCGAGATTTCGGCTTGTCGCGCTGGCAATATAGCCCAGTGGCAGCGCAATGTCTGAGGACAGTGGCTTGCTGAACTTCGGCACTAAGAAAGCCTGATCTGCGCCAACGCCATAAAGTGGATCGGTCACTTCCACCACGCGGACATTGTCCAGCAGGAAGGTAGAGAAAGCTGGAAGCACTTCTTTATTGAACAGCACTTCACGATCTAAAACACCGTACTGAATGCTCTGGCGAATGTCAGGGTGATATTTAATTCCACGCGCCACCGCTGAACCAGCGAACAAGATGAAGCCATCCAGTTGACCAGCAAGGCCGCCCATGCGGAGCTTAGTTGCGCTCACAGCGTCATCAATGGAACGAAGCGGGTCTAATGCCACACCTGTTTCAATTGTTCCGGTCGCCTGTTCGTAGCCAAATTCCTCTGCCCAATCGATCAGCGGTTGTTGGGTAAACTCCGCTTCGACTGTGTTACGGAACAAGGCATCAGCGAACATCTTTTCACGAGTACGCATGTACTTGTCATACATCGCCAGGCTTGAGGCGGTGACCGCGTCCACAATCGACATTTGCAGATCACTATTTAATCGTCTGTAGGGTTGGACGTCTGCCGCCGTAATTCGGTCAGAATAGGCATGTAGGGGACTCTCAATCAGATGGTTGGAGCTTTGACGCTTAGCTGTGGCAGTCCATTCGGAGCCATAACGGTTAACTGATTTGCTCACCTTCTGTGCGACTTCGTCCAACACATCTAAGGAGACCTTTGGACTCATTGACGTTTGACGGTCAGCGAACACATTCAGTGTGGTAAGTAAGGTGTTCTTAGCTGGCAGGTTGGTGAAGGTTGCTGTGTGGTCGGTGTAACTAAAGTCTACGGATAAACTCATTTCTTTATCTCCTTGATTATTATTCTGCGTCCGGTGCAGTCACGCGGATGTTGCCATTAGCGGTAAGTGCAGCAATTGCGGCAGCGCCTACAGTTGCGCCATTCACGGCGATGATTGTTGCGGGTTTCACGTAGATCAAACGGTCAGCGACAATGACAGGCACGTCAGAGCCAGCACGAGCGGCAGATAAAGCCAGCAGGCAATCAGATCCAGATACGTAGGCAGCGCCAGCGCTTGTTACTGCCTGGCCCGGAACCACGTCCACACTCAGTGTGGCGAATGTGATTGTTTTACGGTCAAAGTTTGGATCGGCAGCATATGCCACAACATCGTTGTAGCTTGTTGGGGAATTTCCCATTTTCATGTTTTGTCTCCATCAGGGGTTATATTCGCGGCTGATATGCCGCTGTTATCGTCTGCATTCGCTGTCCGACAGTTTTGCCGGATGCAGGCAGCACTAAAGCCCGATGCGGTACGATCCGCTTTCAGGCTGAGGAGTAGCGAGGGAGAGCTTTAAGCTGTGTGCATGGCGCTTTGTGCATGATGCAAGGCGCGTGCAGGGCTTGATCCATCAGATAAAAAGCACACCGAAACCGGAAACGGCTGAGGAGGTCGAATCCGGCACGGTGGCGGCAACAACGTGGAAACGTTTTTTCCTGACGGAGGGGCAGAAAGAGGGAGCAGCAGCACGGTAATCCGGGATGAAGGCCCATAAACGCGCTGTGCTCGATGCCGTCAACGCTGGCAAGCGACCGGGGAGAAATCCGGGTTTGGCAAACCCATGGCGGCAAGGTTAGTCGCGCTCATGGATAATTCTGTTTGATTTCGGTAAGGCTGAGAGAGGCGAGAAGCATTTACCTTTCTTCTGCACCTTCACTGGAGGCACAGAAGAAAAGCGCCTGGGTGAGCAGGCGGCTTTATATTTCGTAAGGAGAATACAAGCAGGCAAATAATTGGCTGTAATTCGCGCAATGCTTGACTCTATAAAATATTTTATCACCTAACTATAACTTTTGCAATAGTTATCCGATAAATTTTTCGCCTGCTAATAATCACTCTGATTTGGTGGCTGAGCCATCACGCTGGAAAGGCATATCCCAGACGTTTTAGCGCAGCGAGCAGTTCCGCCGATGCATTCTCTAAAGCCGCCTTGTTCACCTGCAAGCTGATCATTCCAGGCTTGCCAGCCTTCATCAGTAATGAGTCCGGGCGTAGGTTGGCGCTGTAGCCCTGCGATTCATGACAGAGGGCGATCCCCTTCTCTTTGATGCGCTTGCCACGCTGTGCAGTTGGGGCGGTTGCGGATACCGCTGCGCTTCCAGTCGCCGTGGTGGTCACTACGGAACCTTGAGATAAGAAGCTGTTAACCGCCGCTGTTAACGTGTCCTGAGCTTGCTGAGAAGCCTTGCGGAGTTCTTCCGGGCTGCTCGATGCATCGATCTTGCTGGCGTTCGCTGTGTTGCTGGCTGCGTTGCTGTGCGCTTTTTGCATTGATTGCAGAATTTCGGCGCGGATGTCTTCCAGTGCTTTGATTTTCATTGTTTTTATTCCAAAGGTTTTAACGTGGGTACGGTGCTGCGTGTAACGCGGCTCAACCGCTTCCGGGCGATATGCCACGCATAGCGAAGCGCAAGCCAGATAAGCGGCCAGGGTGTGTTTATCAAGGTCTGGATCGGTGTTTCTTTCATGAGTCACGGAGGCGCGACATTTAAAGCAAGCTGGAAGGCGATCAGTGGGTTCTGTGGGTTCTGATTTCGTTTTGCTTTATTTTGCTGGCGTGATGCGCAAGTGTTTTGCGGTATTCCTTCATCATTGTGTGAGAAGAATCCGGGAGTCTCTTTCGTATTTCATCACTGGGAAGGTGAGCCTTTTCAAGAAACTTGATCACCGTGAACAATGGAAGATCCAACACATCAGCGATGGCGACCAGGTCAGCGCCAGATTGAAAATACTGGAATGCTAAGCGCTGCGATGTGAATGCATTACGTTCGGTGATTTGTCTTGAGCGCGGATTCCAGCTTTCAGAGTGCAGTCTTTTAACGAACTCTGTATCCAGGCGGAGATAACAGGCAACACGTCCGGGAGTCCATCCCAGTACGAGCAACGATTTCGCCTTTTTAACGATGCTTTCATCGTACTTGCGGTACTTGAGCTTACTTGAATGTAAGGCTGACTGGTGCGGTTGGTTTACATTCTGTGTGGCGGTCAGCGCCTTGTGTTTATCACTCAATGTGTCCTCACGTTAAAAAATTAGCGTCTTCGTTAGGTTCTTCGTCGTGTACCGGTTCTGATGTGCCTTTCGGTAACAGATGCGGTGGAACATGCCAGGATTGAGCCTCACCCATGTATTGTTCTTTGGTGCGAACAGGGACGCCGTCTCGCTCATCCTGGGCCTGACGTGCTAACCAGTAAACATAACGGAAATTCTTTAACGTACCGTCACCATAACGGTTTGCATCTGTCAGCTTGATGAAAGCCTCAGTGACAACGCCATTAGAATCGAAGAATTCGATGTTTGCTGGATTGTTCTCTGGCGTATCGCTCTCGGTTTCGGTAACCGGTTTATTAGGGACTACATCCGGGCTAACTACTTCGGCGCTGGTTTGTGCCGGAGTTTTCACAGCTTCATCATCAATGAACACCATCAGTGATGCGTCCAATGTAGGACTAATTTTGCTCGTGCTTCCCGTTTGAGTCTCACGCCTGATCATTCCTGCTTCTTCCATCTTCTTCAAAAGAGCACGGGTCGGGTTATCGCTGCGACCAATCCGTTTGCCGATGGTCGGAACTGATTCATAGTACGTTTTTGTTTCTCTGTCATAGCTGATTGCCAGTGACAGGATCACTTTCATCGCTGCATCAACTTCCACGCCGTTGTACTCAACCAGATCAAGTAGGTTGTACTCAATCTTGATGAATTCGCCTTTATCTCTGTTTTGCTTGCTCACTGTTATTTTCTCCTTCGTGATGTTTCCCCATGCCGGGTAATGGCAATCCGTTATCGAATCGCGTTGCAACGGCGCTCAGCACGTCGCGGATCAATCGTGGAACCGTGGTTCCCTGTCGCTTGGCCTCTGCTAATAGGCCGCTGTAAACGTGGTCTGGAAGCTTGATGCTCAGTGACATTTATCAGCCCTCGCGGTTGTTGGTCAGCAGTCCCGGAACTGGTTTTCCGGTTAACTCTTCCAGTTGGGTAGCAGACTCGATCACTTTCAGCATCAGAATCTGGCTCGGCATCAACAACAGGGATGAATTTTTTACGTGGTACTCGCGCCAGGCTGAAAGAATCGGAGAGAGGATATCTTCCACCGTCTCACCTGCTGCAAGCCGTGCGTTATACGGCGCAAGCGTGGCGCGGATAGCATCAGCTTTGCGCTTTTGCTGCTTCATGTCTTTCAGGAGGTTTAAGGCTTCGCGGGTATTCGGGTAGAGCTTGTCGGCTTTCGCTGCACCGCCTGCACGGTCTCGGAATCCGTTGAGGCTTTTCATAGTGGTGATGCGGTTCATGATTGCATCTACGATTGTGGCGGCGTCAGTTGTTGCAAAATCGATCTTGGCGGTTTTTGTCATTCAGTCCTCATAGGTTAGGTGGCATTGGTCTGTCTCATGTCATCGGTGTTAATCCGGGTCATCTTATATCTTGCCATAAGGGCAAGCATTTGTCAAGTAGATTTACCTTTATAAGATTAAAAATTGGGTACTGTTTTAAGTCAAGCTACAGGGTTCAGCAAACATTGTCAACACTGAATTTAAGGCACGCAGGAGGCGCGTGAGGCGATTTAAATTCAAAAGACATGGAAATGCATTGCGAGACGTTATTTGCGCTTAGAATTGATTTCAGGGGGTTTTTGGTTGAGGTGTGCGCCCGGCGTCTGACTCTCGGGTTACACCCTCGTGACAATTTCCCAAAGTTGCTGACGCGCTGGCGCTTGTCTGCCCAAAAAGGTGGCTGCTCAACCTGTGGTTGATGCGCCCGAGTGCCGTAGGCAGATCCACACCTGAAGTGGCGACAGCTTCCCGGACAGGGAAGTAATGAGCCACGGAAGGCAGATCATCCAGGCGTAGCGGTGAGCGTCTGCGAACAGAGTTATCAATACACTGACTCGCCAGTCAGATCCCCTAAGAAGATCTTTAAGTCTTTTCTTTATTTTTATTCTTAATCTTATTTAATTCTTATAGTCCTCCATTTCAGAGGGGGAGTACCTCTATTTTAGTGGGGGTGTACCTCTATTTTGGAGGGGGTTGGGTGTTCTTGACCTGGACGCGTACCCATCAACTGGATTACCGTTAAAGCCAGCCAACAGCCAACTAACTCCGCTAATGAACGTGAGGGAATTGACATGGATATTATCCAGGGTAAGGAAGCATTTAACGAGATGGCAACGGGCGTTATGGTGAAGCTGTTCACGGACTATCCGACACACACGACCTTCGAGTTCTCCGATCTGGGATGGAGTCCGCGCAAACCAAATCGCCAGGTTGATCTGCTGATTGATACTCTGAACAGCCTCGAAGAATTGGGACACGTCAAAATCTTATCCCGCACCGATATGGACTACACCGCGAAGTTGTCACCGTCAGGATTAAGCATCCTCAATCGCCAGGCGCTAGGCTCAAAAGAAACCGTCATCAACGTTCTTAACGCTGTGGCAGGTGAAGCCAGGGGAGCGGCTATCAGCTCTATGGTAGGCGCTGCGATTAACCGGATTTTCAGCGGTGGTAAATAGCATTTAATTCCGATCAAATAGCGGTTAAATGGGCTGGACAGGCAGAGAAAAGCGCTCTTTCCAGCTATCCCGGCATGTGTCAGACCATGCGCCCGGCTCGCTGCCTATAGTGAACATCGCCAACTAAAGCCGCCAGAAATAATCAAAAACAGGCCTGGAACCCGCCCCAGCAAAGGAAGCGTTAAAACTATCGCCATGCAATGAAAACATTAAATCAATGGTAATTGTGGGCGGTGTTAGACCGGGGGCGATTCTCGCATCCCAGGTTGAATTACGCTAAGCACGAAAAAATTTTTTCTGGCTAAAAACCCCTTCACCTGACGGCCTGCCAGCCACACAGACGCGTGTTGATTTCGCCGGGTGCATTGCCTTGGATTGTTGGTGAACGCCTCGTTACGGTGGCTTAGATTAAGCCTGACGGCCTATGATGATGGTGTCTGGAGTGTTCACCGTTGTTGGCGGCACTCTGCATTGATGGAAGCGCCCGGAAACGGCGAACCGCGAAGATTGCGACGACATACCGCACAACCGATCACCGAAATGACCAGCAGCCGAACCGCGAACCGTCGATCACTGAGTCGGTGACTTCATGCAGCCGCTGCCGGAAGGTAAAGTGATGGAAATGTGCGGCCTTTTGCCTGGCGTCAGCCAATGGGCTGAAACCCGATATTCTTTGCATTGCGCCGGAAGTCATGCAAAATTACTGAACAGGTTATCTTGTCAGCAAAGTGGCGTTATCAGTGGCGATCAGGTGTGGAAACATGCGTCATCGTGTCGCCGCCTCCTGAAACGAACGCACACGCAAAACCACAATTTTTGTGTGGTTCTTGTAACATCTATTATGTTAAATGCTTCCCGATTCGTTGAATTATTGAGCGGTTCGATCAAGTTATCTGGCTGAGTGTGCCGCCCAGCCTGGGCGCTGTGTCGGTGCTCTGTTGATGGTCTCAGCGTTGATCAAATGCTGATGTGACGCCGTGCCGCTGTGCGCTTGGCGTGGGCATTATTCACCGCTGCCGCGCTCAACCTCATGGCGACTCGGAACCCGGAAGAAATACGATGCATAAGTGATTGATATATTTGGTAAAGATCATTATTGTCTGTCAGCCCAGATCAGCCACGCCCAGCAGACCCCCAAGAGAGCCAGAGATATTTTCCAGCCCTTCTATATATAGAGGCACCCGGCATCGTGAATTCGCATCCGGGGGCGGTTGATGTTGTGACAAGATTATCATTAGCAACTTGAGTATCAGGCATCAGCCAGGTTGGATAAATGACGAACAACCATCCGCAGCGTTCACGTATTTTGGGCGATTTTCAGTAACAAGTTCACCCCTGTTGATTTAACCCCTGTTTTTATAGACATGTGAATTAAACGGCTTTAAACGCGCTGTAAACGATTGTCGTTGTTAAGCTAGCTATACATCAAAAACTGTTAGAAAAGCGCTGAGAATCGATCTGACGAACGATGAAGACAGAAAATGTGCATAATTGGATGGATTTAGATGTGCATAACGAAGGGGACGTGGTAGCATTGGAGTTCTGGTGATCATAGATCCCAGAAACGAAAAAGCAGCTATCAGGTAAATGGCCTAGGAACCGACACCCGATAGCTGCTCATGCTCCAGTACAGAGACTGAATCGGCCCAACCAGATTTTGCACATCTGGTTAAGCCGTTGCGGAAGATTACGGCTAATTGACGTAGATTTCCAGAAGATTTTGCATTCATGCAAATCTTGAAGACATCTCTGAACTGGGTTGATCCGTACTATATCGGAGTAACTCATTATGACAGATAAAGATTTTAATCAGCGCAAAGTAACCGACGACTACGCACCTGAACAAGCCCGCATCAAGTTAGCTTCTTTCTTTGATGGTCACCCATCGGCATTAGAAGCAGTTCAATGTCTCAACCGTACTCAAGCCTGTGTACTCGCCGCTCTTTTAGACAGTAAATCCATTACTACATCGGGTTATACCATTCCTGCTGATTACGGTGTAAAGCGAGCTTCTGCTGTGATCCATGCCTTAGAGAAGGAATACTCCTTCCCTATCTCAAGTCGCCGTGTCGAAACAGAGTCAGATGTGGGGAACCGGACTAAACAGTCACTCTTTTTCATTACCCCAGAGGATCAAGAAAGGCTTAAAGCTGAGCCGGAAGTGGTATTCAAAGAACGTCATGACAGTGCCTGCCGTAAAAAGGAAAGCCAAGCTCAGAAAGATATCAGACGCTTGGTGAAAGAATACGGTGAGGATGGTGTTCAAGAACTTCTCAGAAGAGCGGCAAACGACGAAGCTGGCCCGGATTCTAACGCAGGTTGATAGCGTGAACTTTAATCTTGGTTGGGGCTTCGGCCTCAACCAATTCAAACTATTGATCGATGCGGAAAACGTATGAGTAAGGTGCTCAGCTTGATGAATATGAGACTCGATGGACTCACAGTGATTTAAAGTGCTGTAGAGAATCCGCATCTAATGTGTCGTAATCCCACTCCTGCTGGCGCAGGTCTCGAAGCCTCTTGCTGCTTAATTTAACACTACGCGTGTTACGTTTAGCCTCGTGTGCAAGCAATCGACCTTCAACTACCTTTAGTACCTTCTTCTTACGCATACATCACCAGAGTTTAAATTCCACTCTAGTTTAGTGCGCTACCTGTTTCAGGACAATAGCAGCCATAAAGCCCCGTTGGTGGTAAGACAACAAGCGGAGCGGAGCGACATCATCAGGTTTATGTCAGTCAGTGAAGTTTATCAGGATAACCGTGTACCCTTGCGGGAGCGTGGCTGAAACGCTGGCAGAGCTTGCATTTGGTGTGCAAGTACCGAGACCACCATAAAACCTGTTTATCCTCTGCACTGTCATCACGACAGGTAGCATTAAGAGGGCATCGGGCTGAAATGCGATTCACTGAAAGTTTGCGGGAGAGTTTTGAGACGTGGGCTACGTCATTAGCTTCAAGTTTGATTCTGAACGGTGCGACTGTTCACGCTTATACGTGTTTGAGCCTGGAACTACACGCCGCTGTAGGTTAACATCCCGATTCGCCACTACTAACCACAGCGGCAATTTCAGGTGAAGCGAAGATAGCAATTTTCCCGTGCAGAAAAGACAGAAACTTTTGTCTAATCTATTGATTTTACAGGAAAATGAATAGATGGTGCCGAAGGTCGGACTCGAACCGACATGTATCTCTACGGTTGATTTTGAATCAACTGCGTCTACCGATTTCGCCACTTCGGCACTGAAGAGGATGCGGAAAACGTTGGCGATTATACCGTTACAAACAGAGTGCGCAACACTAATCGACAGCGCTTTGCGCTAAGCGTTGAAAAAACCAGCACTTCGCAGGTTCCGAGGGGCAAACACGGCAGCACAAGTGCCCTTTCGGCGCTTTCCTGTGCAGATTCCAGAACATTCCCAAACTCCCGCCACTTCGGAACTTTCCGTGCTTACGCCTCTCTTAACCAAAACTGACAACGTCAGATGTATAAAACAAAGAGGTTGAGATGAACAAAGCAACACAACGCATCATTTTGGGATTGGGTATCGCGGCAGCACTGACAGCAGGCAGTGCATCGGCGGCGAGTTGGCAGGATCAGCTGAGCAGCGCGGCATCGCAGTTATCTCAGCAAAACAGCGGCTCTACCACCAGCAACACGCAGAACGGCGGTCTGTCGCTCTCTTCGCTGAGCGGTTTACTGAATGGTGGTGACAAAGCGGTTAGCTCCAACAGCATGACCAACGCCGCAGGCGTGATGTCCTACTGCGTGCAGCACAACGTGGTGGATAACAACGTCTCATCAGTGAAGGATCAGGTACTGAGCAAGCTCGGCCTGAGCAGCCCTGCCGCGCAAGAGCAGAAAACTGATTATCAGCAGGGTCTGCAAGGGTTGCTGAACACCGGCAACGGTCAGCAGCTGAATCTGCAGAGTCTGAGCAACTCGCCAATGGGTGAGAAAGTGAAGACCAAGGCCTGTGACGTGGTGCTGAAACAAGGTAAGAAATATATCGGCATGTAATTCCCATCTTCTTTCATATTGCAGGTGCGCTGTCGGCTTTTTTCCCTCGCATACAAGCACATCGGGTGTCTCTCAAAAGTCGCCGCTCTGCCATCTGAAGGATTTTAGGTGTTGTGTCTGTTGAAAAGACGCGAGCTGTCCCTCGCGTCTTATTTACTATTGATGGGGAGCGCAATAAATTGCGCCGCTAGGGCCATTAATCCATCAGCTCATCAACCCGTTAGTTTCTTCTACCACCCTGCCCAGCACATCCACCGCCTGCTCAAACGATCGAATATTGGTGTAACTGATCACCAGCCCGTAGCGTTTTTGGGTTTGTGTATACCAGCCAGAAAGCGGTAACACCCGCAGCTGATGACGCTGCCAAATCTCCGCCAGTGCCACATCCTGAATACCTCGCCGCAGGAAGGCCACGATATGCATGCCACCATCAGTGAGTTCAAAGTCAAACAGCTGCGGGAAACAGTGCTGTAGCGCATCCAGCATCATGCGGCGGCGCTGATGGTAGAGAATGCGCATCTTCTTAATATGGCGATAGAAATGCCCTTCACTGAGGAATTGCGCGAGGATTTTCTGCGGTAACAACGGCATACCGGTTTCGAGGATTTCACCCAACTCGCGGAAGCGTTCGATGGTCTGTTGCGGCATCACCAGATAACCCACGCGCATCGCAGGCATCATGGTTTTACTGAAAGTGCCGGTATAGATCACCCGATCGTGCACATCAAGGCTTTTTAGCGCCGGGATCACTTTGCGCGTGTAGTGAAACTCGCCATCGTAATCATCCTCAATGATCCAGCTGCTATTCTGCTGCGCCCACTCCAGCAATTGATGCTTGCGGGGTAATGATAACGTCACCGCAAGCGGGCTCTGATGGGTTGGCGTGACGACCGCGAAGCGTGCGTCTGAGTGATAACGCTGCAGGAAATCCACGTCGAGACCTTCACGATCCACCGGTACATAGTGCAGATTCGGTGCGATGCGCTTTAACAGTTTCTGCCCAAAGAAGTAGCCCGGGTCTTCAAACAGCACTTTGTCGTGAGGATGGGCCAGCACGGCCAGGATGAGGCGCAGGTTGGCGCGATAACCAGTGGTGATAACAATCTGCTCCGGCTGGCAGTTGAGCCCGCGCGAAATATTGAGATAGCTGGCAATCGCCTCACGCAATGGCTGGTAGCCCATGATGGCGGGCATGATCATTTCATCGGGCCGCAACGTTCGCGCCGCCTTTCCGGAGATCAGCAGCCACTTCTTGTGCGGGAACTCATCCAGTGCCGGAATACCCAGCCGCAGCTCGCCTTTACTTTCAATCACCGGATGTTCCAGCTGCGTGGAAGGTGGCGCAGTGGAGATAACAGCAGCTCCAACAAGATTGAGCGCAGGGTTCACGCGTGTTCCCTTCGCGCCCTGGCTGACAAAGTATCCCTCTCCAATGAGGATCTCATAGGCGGCCTCCACGGTTTTACGCGCGACTTGTAGCTCACTGGCTAACACGCGGATCGCGGGCACCCGATCGCCCGGCTTTAAGCTCCCTTCCAGGATCTGCTGGCGATAGCGAGCGTAAATTTCTTTGTAACCCATCTGTCTTCCTTCATCACGATGAAGTGCACATGAATGCGCCCCTGAAGAATGAGCGCACGTCACAGCAGCATAACCATGTCCTACCTGTTTTCTCCTATATTGACCCTTTTTCCTTCGACATAGAGGTTTAAGATGTTCCCATCAACCCGACAACCGCTTGCAGGCTGCTATGAAGATTGTTCATTACCAAACGTCCACCGAGCTGGCCTGCTGCTATGCATTGATGCGCGAACTGCGTTTCAAACTGAAGGATGAAGCTGCGTTTGTGGCGCAGGCACAGCGTCAGCAATTACAGGGCTATCAGCTAGCGGGTATCGAACAGGGTGGTAAACCGGTGGCGCTGGCAGGCTATCGACTGCTGGAAAACTTTATTCATGGCCGTTTTTGCTACATCGATGATTTGGTGACCTGCACCAGCACTCGCAGCCAGGGTTTGGGAGCCGCGCTACTGCACGGTCTGGCGCAGCAAGCACGGGAACAAGGCTGTGGCCGCATCGTGCTCGACACCGCGCTGAGCAATCAACGGGCACAACAATTTTATCAACGCGTCGGTTACCACGCGTTGGGACTGCATTTTTATCGCGATCTCGCTGAGGGAGAAAATTCATGAAACTGCTGCATATTCAGGTCAGCCCGGATCTGGCCGGATCGGCTTCACGTAACGCCTCGGCGCGTTTGGTGGAGAAGCTTCGCGCCCAGCATAGCGATCTCGAAGAGACGGTACTGGATCTGGCGCAGCATCCGTTGCCCCACCTGGATGCCTTCACCATTGGCGCCTTCTTTACCCGTCCCGAAGATCGTAGCGATGCACAGCGTGCCGCCATTCAGACTTCCGAAAAAATGGTGGATCAGCTGTTCGCCTGCGACACCCTGGTTATCTCGTCGCCGATGTGGAACCTCGGGCTACCGTCGGTGCTGAAAGCCTGGTTCGACCATATCACCCGCGCCGGGCGCACCTTCGCCTTTACGCCGGAAGGCACCAAAGTCGGTCTGGTGAGCGGCAAGAAGGTATACAGCGTGGTCGCCAGCGGCAGCGTATTTGCCCACGGCCCGTTTATGCAGGATGACCAGTTCACGCCTTACATCCGCGTGGCACTGGAATACATCGGCATCACCGATGTGGAATTTATCCGCGTGGACGGTACGCACGATCCCGTCAGCCGCGACACCGCATTACCCCAGGCTCTGCAAGCTATTGACCGCTTATTTTGAATGAGGAAAATATCATAACTTCACGCGTTAACCATTTTAAAACCGCGCCAGCACTGGCCAAATCCATGTCTGATTTCTCTAACACCGTGGCGAATACCGCGCTGGAGAAGTCACTGAAACACTTGATCGATATCCGTGCTTCGCAGCTCAATCACTGTGCCTTCTGCTTCGATATGCATGTGAAGCAGGCGAAAATTGATGGCGAGCGTGAACTGCGTCTGCATCACGTTTCTATCTGGCGTGAATCTCCACTGTTCAGCGCTCGCGAGAAAGTCGCTTTTGCCCTGACCGAAGCGCTGACCCGCATTGGTGAACACGGCGTGGATGAAGCGCTGTACGGTGAAGTACGTGAACATTTCTCTGAAGGCGAAATCAGTGAGCTGACTTTTAAGATTGCCGCCATCAACACCTGGAATCGCCTGATGATTTTGTCACAGATGGCACCGGGTGCGCTCGACAGCGCTTACGGGCTGGATCGTGCTGATTTGCGTTAATTTTTATCGCCAGTAGCCTGTGCTGCTGGCGTTGTCATGTTCATCTGCGCTGCCTGACGCTATAGTGAGATTTTGCACCACACAGGACAGCGCGCATGAAAGGCATCAATATTGCGATTTACTTCGATCCCGACCTGATTCACATCAGCGTTCACCAGCAGGATGACAGCTATCTCAGCCACCACTTCAGCTACGATGACAGCGTCATTGAAGAGATCTATCAGTGGCTGGAGCAGTTTACGCCTAATCGCACCCACATTTGCCTGATTGAGCACGATACTGCCGACATCCTCGCCGATGAGCTGGTCGATAACGGCTATCACGTCCATCAGGTGACGCAGCACGATCTCCTGAACTGGTTTGCCAGCGAGCCTCCTGCAGAACCCGATGGTTCGCCAGTGCGTGCCCTGCTGCGCTATCTTGAAAACGAAAACCCGTCTGAATATCAGTCTCGCACCCCACAGATCGAAGCCTTAATGGATATGCTGGATGAGTTGGACGATCTGGAAGGCGTGGATGAAGTCGAAGATGAAGACAACCTGCCGGATGACGTACTGCGTTTGATGAAGCAGAAGAAAATCACCGCCACCCAAGCCGCAGAGCGTTTGCTGCCCGACGTCAATGAACGCATTCGCGAACACCTGATAAGCTACCCTGAGCTGATGACGCCCGAACTGCTGGAAGATTTCTTCCCGGAGTTGCTGGAAGCGTTAGAAACGCCAAAACATTGATGCATTTTGCATACGCGCGCTAAATTGTGCCGCGACGCGCCTCTACGGTGTGTCGCGATGCCACTGGAACTCGGGGAAAACCATGCTGGAACTGTTTAAAGCCATCGGGCTGGGATTGGTGGTGCTGTTGCCGCTGGCCAACCCGCTGACCACGGTGGCGCTGTTTCTCGGTCTTGCGGGAGACATGAATTTCCAGGAACGCAATCGCCAGGCCATGCAGGCTTCGATTTACGTGTTCCTGATTATGATGGTGGCGTGGTACGCCGGGAATGCGGTGCTGCACACCTTCGGCATCTCGATCCCTGGTCTGCGTATGGCAGGAGGATTGATCGTCGCCTTTATCGGTTTTCGCATGTTGTTTCCGGCAAAACCCGTCGGCCACTCCGTTGAAGCCCGGCATAAACAGGATGAAATCGACGCCACCGATGCGAATCGTGAATCGGTAAATATCGCCTTCGTGCCGCTGGCGATGCCCAGTACGGCCGGTCCGGGCACTATTGCGATGATCATTAGTTCGGCTTCCACCGTAAAAGCGGGTGTCGATTTTCCTAACTGGGTGGTAAACGTGGCGCCGGTGCTGACCTTTTTGTCGGTCGCTGTGATTTTGTGGATTTCGCTGCGCAGTTCGGGTGCCATCATGAAGCTGGTCGGTAAAGGCGGGATTGAGGCAATTTCGCGGTTGATGGGCTTTTTGCTGGTGTGTATGGGCGTACAGTTTTTGATTAACGGCGTGTTAGAAGTGGTACGGACTTTTCATTAAAGAGAGTGCGGCCCGAAGGCCGCACCCGATTTACTCTGCTTTCAACGTCTTGCGCACATCCGCAACCTGATCTTTGGTCACGGCTGGGGCATTGTTACTCCAGCCCTGACGGATAAAGGTCGCCAGCTGCGCCACTTCATCATCCGTCAAACGCTTGCCAAAGCCCGGCATCGCGAGGGTTGACGGCGCCTTCTCGGTCGATGGCTGCTGCGCACCGGCGAGAATGGTGTGGATCAAGCCGGTAGGATCGTTGGCATTCACAATCGTGGCCTGATCCAGCTCCGGGAAGATCCCTGGCGCGCCTTTACCGGTCACGAAGTGACAGGCACCGCAGTTATCGATGTACAGACGCTCACCTTCCGTCAGGTTTTTCGCTGCGGTCAGTTTGGCTTCCGT
Organism: Pantoea sp. CTOTU50773; assembly: GCF_032082325.1. NCBI lineage: Bacteria > Pseudomonadati > Pseudomonadota > Gammaproteobacteria > Enterobacterales > Erwiniaceae > Pantoea > Pantoea sp. CTOTU50773. The sequence continues at coordinate 25,145 of NZ_DAMDQC010000031.1, forward strand.
CGCCTGCTGCTTCTGCACGTTGTACGCCTGCAGCGGTGGGTTGCCGCCGATAAATTTCAGGTACGAGGCAATGGCTTTCAGATCGGCATCCGTCATGTGCGAGCTGGAGTGCTCAATCACTGACTTCATCTCTCCGCCCACTGCCGCTTTGTCGTTACGACCGGTTTGCAGGTAATCGACGATCTCCTGCTCACTCCAGCGCGGTAAGCCACGCAGCGACGGCACATCCCAGTTGTTCAGGCTACCACCGGCGAGGAACTTGTCGTCACCGCTGTCCAGCGCGTTCTCGTTCATACCGAGACCGCGTGGCGTATGGCACGAGCCACAGTGACCGAGGCTTTCCACGATGTAAGCACCGCGATTCACTTCTTCAGATGCGCCGCCAATCGGCTGGAACGGCTTATCAGAAGTGAATGCCCAGTTCCAGAAGCGCATTCCCCAGCGCTGGCTGAACGGGAAGCTCAGTTTGGTCTCTTCCGGCTGCTCACTACTTGGCTTCACGCCCTTCATGAAGTAGACATACAGCGCATGCATGTCTTCATCACTGATTTTGGCGTAATCCGGATATGGCATGGCCGGGTAAAGGCGTGAACCATCCGGCAGCACACCTTTGCGCACCGCATCAGAGAACTGCTGCTCGCTGTAGTTGCCGATGCCGTGCTCTTTGTCCGGCGTGATGTTGGTGGAGAAGATGGTGCCGAGATTCGACTCAATCGCCAGACCACCCGCATAATCCGCTTTGCCCGACACGGTATGGCACGCCATACAGTCGCCAAGACGAGACAGATATTCCCCCTGCTTGATCAGCGCGGCTTCATCTTCCGCATGAGCCTGTACCGCAAAGCTTCCCAGCAGCACGGCGTTAGCGATTAACAATGATTTTAATTTCATGTGCTTATGCCTGTACCAATGGACCTGGGTTTTTCAGATAGTGTTCTTTGATCGCCTGCGCCGCCATCAGGGTAATCGCACCGATGGTATCGGTCGGGTTCGCCTGGAAGTTTTGCGGGAAGGCGTTACCGCCCGGTACAAACACGTTATGCACATCCCAGCTCTGCAGGTACTTGTTCAGCGCAGAAGTTCTTGGGTTATCGCCCATCACCGCGCCGCCCACGTTGTGCGTGGAGACGTATTTAGTGAGGTCAAAATCCGCGCCCATCGGCAGGAAGCTCATGCTCATGCTGTCTGGGTTCAGCTCTTTGGCGATATCACCAACGATACCCTTCAGATGCTGTTGCAGCTTGAGTTCGTTCTCTTTCCAGTTGAACGTCATACGCAGCAGCGGCTGACCGCGATGGTCGGTGTAGTGCGGATCCAGATCCAGATAGATATCGCGATACGACTGGCAAGTTGTCGTGATGCTGATCTTCATGGAATGGTTGTACCACTCTTCCAGACCCTCTTTGTAACCCATGCCCCAGGCTGGCGTGCCTTTTGGCAGTGCAGCAGCCATTGGCGTACCGGTGGCTTGCGAGCTGTGGATCTTCGCGCCGCCGAGGAAGCCGAGGCCTGGGCCATCGAAGTTGCCTGGTGAGATGTCGTTGAACATCTGGCCGGTGGCGCCTGCGGTGGCGTAGGAGTTGAAGTTCTTATCTTTGAAGAACAGGGTTGCGCCGCCGTTGGACAGGAACGCATAGTTACGACCTACCACACCTTCTTCAGTGATCGGGTTGTACGGTTTGCCGATACCGGACAGCAGCATCAGACGCACGTTGTACAGCTGGAAGCTGGACAGCACGACGATTTTGGCTGGCTGGAACACTTCATTGCCATCTGCATCGAAGTAGAGAACGCCCTTCGCGGTTTTACCATCGTCGTGCAGCACCACTTTGTACACTTCCGCATGCACTTCGTAGGAGAAGTTCGGCAGACGCTTCAGTGCATCCATCACGGCAGTTTGCGGTGAGGCTTTGGAGTAGTTCAGGCACGGGTATTTCGAGCAGTAACCGCAATAGTTACACGGCGCGATCTGGTTGCCGTACGGGTTTTTCCACGCGCGAGATACGCACGCAGATGGGTTCGGGAACGGGTGATAACCCAGCTTGGTGGCCGCTTCTTTGAACATCACGTTGTTCAGCGTGTCTTCCAGCGCTGGTAGCGGATAGGGTTCAGAACGTGGGCCTTCGAACGGATCGCCGCCTTCCAGAATCTGACCGCGCAGGTTGCCGGTGTTACCCGACTGACCGCAAATCAGCTCAAACTTGTAGTAATACGGCTCGATCTCTTCCCACGTGAAGGGGAAATCCATCACGCGCATATCATCCTGCAGCACGCCCGGCTTGTAGGCCTGATCGACGTAAGTTTTCAGTTTGATATCAGTTGGGGTTGGACGAATCAGTACCGCCGTCCAGTGCATACCTGCGCCGCCGACACCAGTACCCGGTGCGAAAGCGCCCCATTTACGGGTTGGCAGTGCGGTCTGGCTCATGTTGTAACGCACGGTGACCGCCACTTCTTTCGGCGTAGCGAACACTTTGTTGCGCACGTTATAGGCGTATTCATCAGCCGGTTTCGGGTAAGCAAAATCCGGGTAGTCACGCTCGCCGCCGCGCTCTAACGCGCGCACTTCCAGCCCGGCCAATGCCAGTTCGATACTCATCAACGAGCCGGCCCAGCCGAGGCCGCAAACGACGACGTCGACTTCTTTCTTTGTAATCTGTGCCATGTTAATCCTGTCTCACATACCAAATACGGGGGTGTCGGCTTATGCGCGCTCACCCAAGAGGCTGACCGGTCCCAGCGGGTACGGCACGTTGTGCTGCTTCACCCATTCGGTGAAGCTGGCGCGTGCGCCTGGGAAGCCAATCGCAATCCAGGCTTTCATGCCCTTATTGCCGCCATACATCGGATCGGCGAGGTAGCCGTGTTTGGTATCTGCCAGTAACTGACCAAAGAACTGCGAGGCTTTCAGGTTCGGTTCACCCATTGCCGGGAAATCGATACCGTCATTTTTGTTGACCTTGGTCAGCACCGCGTCTTTCTCTTCCAACGTCAGTTCATGGAAGGATTTTTTGTAGGTGCTCTGCGTCCACTGTTCCACTAGCTTGATGCCCGTGCGATACAGCTCTTGCGGGGTGTAAGGGATCTGATAACCCATGGTGGCTGGCGCGTGCACGTCGAACGGACCCTGCATGTAAATTTCGCCGCCGAACTCAGGGCTATGGAGTTGCTGATCGATAAAGATCGGCACGTTAGTTTCCAGTGCACCCGGCGCTTTGCCCTTACCACCGGCCGGAATCAGACGATCGGTCGCGGCCAAAATAAACTGCCACTCCTGAGCGCTGAAAAAGATCGGTTTGTAATCGGCGAGTTCCGGTGCTGCCATTTCCGCAGCTTGCGCCGCAGTTAATCCCTTAAATACCAGGTCGCTTAATGGCAAAGCCAATAACGACCCAAGCAAAAACTTACGTCTGGTGGTCGGTTTATTTAGAAGCATGGCGCGACGACTCTCACTTGCTAAGAAAGATAATTATTTTTGTTAATGGCTTTATAAATCGGTAAATAACCTGGCAATCTTAGGGATATAGATATTTCTGAATGTAAGAATCAATGTTCGGATGTGTTTTGATGAGAAACCATCATGATGTTGAATTTAGGTTAAGGGCAGGTAAAGGGCTTTCGGAGGGTGAATTGGACTTTTAACCGTACAATTGCTGTGTTTCTAGCAAGTCTGGATGGGCAAATGACCAAAATTGATCGCGCAAGGAAATAATTGCTCAATTCAATCGATAAAAATAAATCATACTTCCATACAAGATAATTATTCTCATTAATAACATCTTATTTACTTAATTGACCAGTACATGAACGATCTATTTCCTGGAAATGACAGGCGGCGCACAAAATAAGTGAAATAATCGCCGAATGTTATCATTTGTTAATTTCCGGCACAGCTCAGAACAAACCGGCATTTTGCCTGAGCGGCAGCAGCGATAGAGTCAATTTATCTATCACTCAGGAAAACAATAAATGCGTGTATTGATTTTGTTGGTCACTTTATGGAGTAGTGCATTCGCCGTGCAGGCTGCGACGCCGAAAGACACGCTGGTGGTTGCCGTACCGCTGGATGGCATTATCAGCTTCGACCCCGCAGAAAGCTTCGAAACGGTCAGCAACAGCGTACAGCGCAACATCTACCAGACTCTGGTGCAAGCCGACCGCGATACGCCACAGAAACTGGCACCGCTGCTGGCGACATCCTGGCAAAGTGGCAGTACGCCGCACAGCCTGGTATTTAACCTTAAACCAGGTGCCCGCTTCTCCAGCGGCAATGCGGTGACGCCGCAGGATGTGATTTTCTCACTGTCGCGTGCTGTGCAGTTGAACAAAGCACCCTCTTTTATTCTCGCCGAGTTTGGCTGGACCAACGAGAACATCGCCAGCCAATTTAAAGTGCTGAATGATCATCAGCTGGAGATTCAATGGCCCGCGCAGATAGGTCAGGATTTGGCGCTGCGCCTGCTTACCGCACCGGTAGCCTCGGTGGTGGACAGCAAAACCGTGCAACAGCATGCGGTGAATAACGATCTCGGCAATGGCTGGCTGCACACCAACACCGCAGGCAGCGGCGCGTTTACGATTCAGCAGTATGTGCCACAGCAGGCGCTGGTGCTGAGCGCCAACCCGCAAGCTAATCCGCAGCCACACCTAAAGCGTATTTTGCTGAAAGGCGTCGCCGATGCGGGTGCGCGTCGCCTGCTGATTCAGCAAGGCGATGTCGATGTCGCTTATCAACTCGGCCCCGATCAAATCGATGCGCTAAAGAGCAATAAGAACCTGCACATTGCGGCGTTCCCTTCGAGCCTGGTGTATTACCTGGGCTTCAATACGCAGAACAAAGCGCAGCCCGCATTGGGTAATTCGGCCCTATGGGAAGCGGCGCGCTGGTTGGTGGATTACCAGTCCATCTCACATGATTTGCTGAAAGGTCAGTACCGCATTCATCAAAGCTTCCTGCCGCAGGGCTTTGATGGCGCGCTGGAGGACCAACCGTTCCATTATGATGTGGCAAAAGCCAAAGCGATTTTAGCCAAGGGCGGGATTAAACCGGGCAGCAAGTTTGCGCTGACGGTGATCAATCAGCCGCCGTACATTGATGTTGCCCAGGCGCTGCAGGCCAGCTTTGCCAAAGCGGACGTGCAGATTGAGTTGCAGCCGGTGGCGGAATCCGAGCTGTGGAGCAAGATGCGCGGCCGCGATTTCCAGTCGATCTTTATCTACTGGGGCGCGGATTACGTTGACCCGAATACCAATGCCAGCGCCTTTGCTTACAACGTGCCGGGCGGCTCGAAAACATTGGCGTGGCGTGTCGGCTGGGAGATTCCGGAACTCAGCGCCAAAACACGTGCCGCAGCAGGCGAAAGTGATGCCGCCAAACGCCGTGCGCTTTACACCGACCTGCAAAACACCGTGCAGCAGAACTCTCCGTTTGTGGTGATGCTGCAGGGCGCGCAGCAGGTGGCGGTGCGGAACAACGTCAATCATGTGCAGCAAGGGATTGGCGTGAGCTTGCTGTTCTTTGATGTGGTGCAGAAGCAATAGATCCTGTTGATGGGGGGATGGCTTCCCCCATCAACACTTTCAGTACAATCTTCATCCTTCCCCTCGCATCGCTTGCTATTCTTTCTGGCATAACCTGTTGCCTGCGAGTGAAAAAATATGACCACCCCGTTGCTGATTGCTCAAACGCCTGACATCCAGTTATCCCTGCTTTCCAATATGGCGAACCGCCACGGCTTAATCACTGGTGCCACCGGCACCGGTAAAACCGTGACGCTGCAAAAAATCGCCGAGTCCTTCTCCAATATCGGCGTGCCGGTGTTTATGGCCGACGTCAAAGGCGATCTCACTGGCGTGGCGACCGCCGGTGAAGGCTCGGAAAAGTTACTGGCGCGGTTGGAAAAGATTGGCGTGACCGACTGGCAGGCACAGAAAAATCCGGTGATGGTGTGGGATATTTTTGCCGAGAAAGGTCATCCGGTGCGTGCCACCGTTTCCGACCTTGGCCCGCTGTTGCTGGCGCGCTTGCTCAACCTCAATGAGGTGCAATCGGGCGTGCTGCAAATCATCTTCCGCATCGCAGACGATCAAGGGCTGTTGCTGCTGGATTTCAAAGATCTGCGCGCCATGACGCAATACATCGGCGATAACGCTAAATCTTTCCAGACGCAGTACGGCAACATCAACAGCGCCTCGGTGGGGGCGATTCAGCGCGGTTTGCTGGCGCTGGAACAGCAAGGCGCTGAACACTTCTTCGGCGAGCCGATGCTGGATATCCGTGACTGGATGCGTTGTGACAACGAAGGCAAAGGTTTCATCAACATCCTTTCCGCCGAGAAGCTGTATCAAATGCCGAAACTCTATGCCACCAGCTTGCTATGGCTGCTGGCGGAGCTGTACGAGCAGTTGCCCGAAGCGGGCGACCTCGATAAACCGAAAATGGTGTTCTTCTTTGATGAGGCACATCTGCTGTTTACCGATGCGCCGCCGGTGCTGCTGGAGAAAGTGGAACAGGTGATCCGTCTGATTCGATCCAAAGGCATCGGCGTCTATTTCGTCACGCAGAATCCGTCGGATATCCCTGATAACGTGCTCGGTCAGCTAGGCAATCGCGTGCAACACGCCCTGCGCGCCTTCACGCCGAAAGATCAAAAAGCGGTGAAAAGCGCCGCTGAAACCATGCGCGCCAATCCGGCATTCAATACCGTGGAGGCCATTCAGGCGCTGGGCACTGGCGAGGCGCTGATTTCGTTCCTCGATGAAAAAGGCAGCCCGTCGATGGTGCAGCGCGCCATGGTGATTGCGCCCGGCTCGCGCATGGGGCCAATAACGCTGGATGAGCGCAACGGCCTGATCAATAACTCACCGCTGTACGGAAAATACGACACCGAAGTGGATCGCGAATCCGCGTTTGAGATGCTGCAAAAAGGGGTGCAAGCCGCGCCGCAGCAGGCCGATGCGCCGGAAGCCAAAGGCAATAATGTCGAAGTTGATGATGGCATTCTCGGCGGGTTGAAAGACATTCTGTTTGGCACCACCGGACCGCGCGGCGGCAAGCGCGATGGCGTGGTGCAGATCGTGGCAAAAAGCGCGGCGCGCCAGGTCACCAACCAAATCATTCGTGGCGTGCTGGGAAGTTTGATGGGCGGCCGTCGTCTATAACACACTGAAAATATTTATCTTCCTCCGCGGCGCTATGTATGGCGCGGGCATCAGCAACGCTGCAGTGACACCTGCGCGCCGCGACATTAATGACGCTGATTGAATAGGTGCAATGATTCGCACCGCCGCCCTAAGGTGTGGTCTGCTAAGATCGTTATATGGATAAATATCAACAACTCAAACGGAGCAAGCGTCTGGCGCTCGCATTGCTGCTGGTTGCCGCAGCGACTTTTGTCGTGACGCTGTTTCTGCCACCCAATTTTTGGGTGCTTGGTCTCAAGGCCATTGCTGAAGCGGCGATGGTCGGTGCGCTGGCCGACTGGTTTGCGGTGGTCGCGCTGTTTCGTCGCGTGCCGGTGCCGTTCATCTCGCGGCACACGGCGATTATTCCGCGCAATAAGGATCGCATCGGGGAGAATCTTGGCCGCTTTGTGCAGGAGAAATTTCTCGATTCCGATTCGTTGCTGGCGCTGATTCGCCGCCACGATCCCTCGCAGATGCTGGCGCACTGGCTCAACACGCCGGGCAACGCCGATCGCATTGGTCGCCATCTGTTGCAGGTGATGCGCGGCTTCCTTGATCTTACGGATGATGAACGCATCCAGCGCTTCCTGCGCCGGGCCGTGCATCGTGCATTGGATAAGGTCGATCTCACCCAATCCAGCGCGTTGTTACTGGATAGCCTGACCAAAAACAATCGTCATCAGGAACTGCTGGATGCGGCAGTGCAACAGTTGCTGCGTCTGCTGCACAAGCCTGGCACGCGTGAGTTCATCGCAATTCAGATTGTGCGCTGGCTGAAGCGTGAGCATCCGATTAAAGCCAAAATACTACCCACCGAATGGCTGGGCGAGCACAGTGCTGACCTGGTGGCCAATGCAGTGGACTCGATTCTCGATGAAGTGGCGATCAATCAGGGGCACGAGCTGCGTCTGGGATTTGACCGCGCAGTTCAGCGGTTAATTGAGAAGCTAAAAACCGACCCCGTAATGGCCGAACGTGCCGAGGTGATCAAAAACTGGCTGAAAGAGGATGAGTCGCTGAATCGCTATATCGGCGAGCTATGGCAGGATCTGCGTAGCTGGCTGAAGGCCGATCTTAACAGTGAAGATTCTCGCGTGCAGGAGCGCGTGCGTCTTGCCGCGCTATGGTTCGGTGAAATGCTGGCAGCAGATGAAGCGCTGCGTATCTCGATGAATCAACACCTGGAAGATGCCGCCCGCAGCATTGCACCAGAGTTCGCCGAATTCCTGACGCGCCACATCAGCGATACCGTGAAGAGCTGGGATGCGCGGGAGATGTCGCAACAGATTGAGTTGAACATTGGCCGCGATCTGCAGTTTATCCGCATTAACGGGACGTTGGTGGGTGGCACCATTGGGTTGGTATTGTACTTGTTGTCGCAGCTGCCGGCTCTGATTCATACTCTGAAGTAATAAAAAAGCCGCCATCGTGATGGCGGCTTCTGTGAGTTTTGGTGATAGCAGCAGGCTATCCCTGAACCATCAACTGCGCTTCATCAGCAGGTACAAGCTGATGGCAAAGAACGCGGCGCTCGGCAATAGCGCCCCCAGAATCGGCGGGATGCCATACACCAGACTCAGCGGACCGAAGATCTGATCCAGCACGTAGAACAGGAAGCCGAAGCTGATCCCCGTGACCACACGCACGCCCATCGACACGCTACGCAGCGGACCAAAGATAAACGACAACGCCATCAGCATCATCACCGCCACGGAAAGCGGCTGGAAGATTTTACCCCACATGTTCAGCAGATAACGCCCTGACACCTGGCCACTCTGCTTAAGGTATTTGCTGTAGTTGTACAGACCGCTAATGGACAGCGCATCCGGATCCAGCGCCACCACGCCAAGCTTGTCAGGCGTCAGGTTGGTTTTCCACTCCCCGCCCAGACTTTGCGAACCGGTAATCTGTTTCGCATCACTCAGGTTGGACTCATCTACCTGCGACAGCTGCCACAACTTTTTGTCCTTGTTCCAGGTCGCACTGGCGGCATAACGCACGCTGAGCAGACGACGCTGGTCGGTGAAGGTGTAAATGCTGACGCCATCAATCTCATTGTCGCCTTTGATGCGTTCGATGTAGATAAAGTCATGGCCGTCTTTCGCCCACAGCCCATTCTGCGTCGACATCAGCGAGCCGCCGTACAGCTGCTGCGCACGGTAGTTACGCGCCATCTGCTCGCCCTGCGGTGCCACAAATTCGCCGATAGCCATGGTCAACAGCACCAGCGGAATCGCGGTTTTCATCACCGCCAGCGCCACCTGCATACGGGTAAAACCCGATGCCTGCATCACCACCAGCTCGCTGCGCTGCGCTAGCGTTCCTAAGCCCAACAATGCACCCAAGAGTGCGGCCATCGGGAAGAAGATCTCAATATCTTTCGGTACGCTGAGCAGCGTGTAGTAACCGGCGTCGAGCGCGGTGTAAGCGCCCTGCCCGGTTTTACGTAGCTGATCGACAAATTTGATGATGCCCGATAGCGACACCAGCATGAACAACGTCAGCATGATGGTGTTGAAAATGGTTTTACCGATATAGCGGTCAAGGACCTTAAACATCAGAGCGATCCTCCACGGCTAAAGCGACCACGAATGCGTCGCATCGGTACCGTATCCCACAGGTTTAACATCACTGCCAGCGCCAGATAAGCCAGGTTCACGACCCACATCCAGATCGCGGGATCGAACTTGCCTTTCGCTGCGTTAGAACGTAACGAACTCTGCAGCAGGAAGAAGATCAGATACAGCAGCATCGCAGGCAGCATTGACAGCACACGCCCCTGACGAGGGTTGACCACGCTGAGTGGCACCACCATCAACGCCATCACCAGCACCGCAAACACCAGCGTTAGACGCCAGTGGAACTCGGCCTGGAACTGCGGCGTTTTGTGTTGGTACAGCGTGCTAATGCTCGCCTGATCGGCATCATTCGGATCGAGCGTGGCTTCTTTATAGCCCACCAGCGCCTGGTAGTTGGTGAAGTCGGTGATGCGGAAATCGCGCAGCATCGCAGTGCCCTCGAAGCGCGTGCCTTTATCCAGCGTCACCACTTGTGAGCCGTCTTTGCGCTGCTCCATATGACCGCTGTCAGCCAGCACCACGGATGGGCGCGCATTACCTTTTGGACGCAGCTGCGCCAGGAACACGTTACCAAACGTGTTGCCTTTGACGTTCTCGACAAACAGCACGGTATTACCGTCGCTGGAGGTCTGAAACTGGCCCGCTGCCAGCGCCGCTGCGCCAGGGTTGGCTTTGGCATTTTGTGTGACTTCATCCTGGTAACGCGATGACCATGGCCCTAACCAAAGGACGTTGACCGCTGCGACCGCTGAAGTCAGCAGCATCAGGATCATCGCGGCCTTGACCAGCACGCTTTTCCCCAGGCCGCAGGCATGCATCACCGTGATCTCACTTTCGGTGTACAGCCGCCCAAGAGTCATTAAAATCGCCAGAAACAAGCTTAGGGGCAGGATAAGTTGTGCCATTTCAGGCACGCCAAGTCCTAACAATGTCAGAACCAGATTTGTTGGGATCTCGCCATCCACCGCTGCACCCAAAATCCTGACTAACTTCTGGCAAAAGAAGATCAGTAGCAGGATGAACAGGATAGCCAGCTGGCTTTTGAGCGTTTCCCGAACCAGATATCTAATGATGATCACGCTTAGTACGCCTGTGATAACTTGTCTTTTTGCAGGAAAATCGCTAGTTTCAACGCTTATCAGCCATTTTTCTTCATCAATGGCCGTCATCGTAGCTAAAATAGTATGACGAACGCGTTAGGGTGGTGAAAAAACAACACATTGCCACCACATCTCATTATGACCGTCGGCGTTAAATTGTCATGGCGCCGCTAAAAATAATGGGTTACGAACGCGCTACATTCTAACGACAGCTAAGGCCGTTGTCTTTAAGATTCAGGAGAGTGCATGGAGTTCAGTGTAAAAAGCGGTAGCCCGGA
>NZ_DAMDQC010000032.1:0-36069 GCF_032082325.1 Pantoea sp. CTOTU50773
GTTTGGTTGCTTTTTTGTGGTGCTTTTTAGCAGCCTGAGCTTTCTGTGCAGCTGGCGCTTTCTTCTCTACTTTTTTGTGTTTCTTAGCTGCCTGCGCTTTCTGGGCAACTTTCTTATGATGAACCGCTTTATGTTTAACAGGTGCTGCGGTAGTGGTAGCGGCAGCAGCCGGAGCAGCTGTAGTGGTCTCAGCAGCGAAAGCAACAGAAGACATACCCATAGCAGCGGCGATCACCAGTGCAACTAATTTTTTCATCGCAAAATCCTCGAACTATTTTTTCATGTGTAGCCCACTGCGGGGCCGGTGAATGAACTATATGAAAAACAATTCAGTCTTTCCGTGAGGCATTGGTATCGGCGTGTAACGGAATGTACAAAGGCGGGTAAAGGAAGTGAAAAGGGCGGCCGATTGGGCCGCCGCGCAGTTTACGCAGAGAGGTAGCGTTGTTCAAGGTGCTGACGGAAATAGTGCGGATTGAGCGTTTCGCCCGTGGCATTCACTAACAGTTGTTGCGTCGGGAAGCGGCTGCCGTGCTGCCAGATGTTCTGTTGTAACCAGTCAAACACCGGCTGCAACTCTCCGTTACGGATCAGATCTTCCACTTGAGGAATCGCGCGCTTCACCGCCTGGAACAGCTGGGCAGCGTACATGGCACCTAAGGTGTACGTCGGGAAGTAACCGAAAGCGCCATCGGTCCAGTGAATATCCTGCATGCAGCCATCACGATAATTGCCACGAGTATCTATTCCCAGCGATTGCTGCATTTTTTCATCCCACAGCGCGGGGATGTCATCAACTTCAATCTCACCTTCAATCAACGCACGTTCGATTTCGTAACGCAGAATCACGTGAGCTGGATAGCTCAGTTCATCCGCGTCCACGCGAATAAAGCCTGGCTTCACGCGTTGTGTCTGGCGAACAAAGTTATCCAACGCTAATGCCGGCTGGTCACCCATTAAGGCGACAACCTGCGGATGGATATGCTGCAGGAATGCCTTGCTGCGCCCTAATTGCATCTCCATAAACAGGCTTTGGGATTCATGCATGGCAGTCGAGCGAGCGTGGGCCACCGGTTGTCCACGCCATTGCTTTGGTAGGTTCTGCTCGTAACGTGCGTGACCGGTTTCGTGGATCACGCCCATCATGGCACTGAGGAAGTCGCTCTCATTGTAACGGGTGGTAATGCGCACATCTTCCGGCACGCCGCCACAGAAGGGGTGTGCACTGACATCCAGGCGACCATGATTGAAATCAAAGCCCAGCGTTTTCATCACACTCAAACCGAGCTGCTTCTGCGCTTCAATAGCAAAGGGACCAACCGGCGCCGAGATGGCGGTTTTCTGCTGCTTCTCGACGGCTTTCTGTAGCAGCGCGGGCAGCCAGCTTTTTAATTCGCCAAAGGTATTGTCGAGTTGTGCACTGGTCATGCCCGGTTCGAACACATCCAGTAACGCGTCATAACGAGAGACACCCAGCGCTTCGGCACGTAACTGGGCTTCCTCACGGCTGAGTTTCACCACTTCTTTTAGGTTAGCCGAGAAGCCTTGCCAGTCGTTGGCAGGGCGCTGTTGGCGCCAGGCATGCTCACAACGCGAACCGGCCAGCGATTTGGCTTCAACCAACGAAGCAGGCAGAATCGTTGCTTGCTGCCACGCACGCTGCATCTCGCTCAGGTTAGCGTGCTCTACATCGTTCAACGATTCCTGCTGGGCGGCATCGAATAAGCCGCCAAGTCGTTTATCGGTCAACACTTCATGCATAAAAACACTAAGTTCCGCCATGGCTTCACCGCGCGCCTGGCTGCCGCCGGGTGGCATAGTGGTTTGCATATCGACACCGGCAATAGCCCCAAGATGGCCAAAGCGTGCCAGGCGCTGGAAAGTTTTGCTAAGTTCCTGATAAGCAGAAGTCACAATTAAAGCTCCTTATGACGGTAAACGGGGCGAAATATCTCGCAAGGGTAGATCAACCGGCCAGCAGAAGCGAACGCTGGCGCCACCGAGCGGGCTGCTCTCAATGGTGACGTGTCCCTGCAGTGCCTGTGCAATAGAGTGGACAATCGCCAGCCCGAGCCCACAGCCGCCGGTCGCGCGATCGCGACTAGGATCGAGACGCACAAAAGGTTCGAACACGCGTGCGCGCTCTTCAGGTGGAATACCTGGACCATCATCTTCTACCTGTAAATTACCGATGGCGCCGTCAAACCACAGACTGACGCGCAGACGCTGTTGGGCATAACGCAGCGCATTGTTCACCAGATTATCCAGCACGCGTTCCATCAAACGGGTATCGGCGGAGCCCACATTCTCAAGTTGCGGAATATCCAGCGCGATATGCGCCTGTGGATTCATGGTTTGCACATCTTCGATATGCACACGCAACCACTGCGCCAAATCAAACGACTGAAGGTTAAGATCGACACGCGGGCGGTCGAGGCGGGCATAGGTTAACAGCTCTTCAATCAGGCTTTCTAACTGGCCGACATCGCGATTGAGTGCCGCCGACTCGGCTTCACTGAGATTGTCACTCATCTCTAAGCGATAGCGCAGGCGAACCAGCGGGGTTCTTAACTCATGGGCAATACCATCAATCAACTGTTTCTTACTGGCGACCAGCGTGTTGATGTTGTCGGCCATCTGGTTAAACGCCACGCCGAGACTGTGCAGACTCGACGTGCTTTCGAAATGGGTGCGCACATCCAGCTCGCCGCGACCAAAACGTTGCGCGGCTTTCTCCAGCCGCTGCATCTCTTGCCAGTGAGGTCGTAGCCAGATAAACACCGGCAGCGCCAGCGACATGCCGATAAACGCGAGCAGCGCGATATCCAGAATGCGCATCTGGTGCAGGTAGAACAGATAGGGAATAGGGCCAACCGATAATACATAGTGGCTGCGTGGAATGTGCTGCAGGAAGGTGTATTGATCGTCGAGGGCGACAATCTCCCCGGCACGTAAGCGGCGCATATCCGGTTCATCCAGCTGATATTTACTCATCGGTTCGATATGCAGCTCAAACGACAGATCGAGGTCGAGGTTGCGGATGGTTTTGTTCCAGTCTCGCGGGGGAATCTCACGCAGTTCGCTGCGCATGAGAAACAGCGAACTGGCCATCAAATCATTCATTGACTGGCGGCCCGCACGCTCAGCGGTGAACTTGTACACCAAGCCCACCAGCAAAGTCATCACCAGAAAGCAGACGAACAGCAGCAGATAGAACTGGATAAAGAGCTTTCTCATGCGGAGCGGGTATCCCAGGCCTGAGGCGCGAACAGGTAACCTTTATTGCGGATGGTTTTGATGCGGAACGGTTCGGTGGCGCTGTCATACAGCTTTTTGCGCAGACGAGAAATCGCCACATCAATACTGCGATCCATGCCGTCGTAGCTCACCCCTCGCAAGGTTTTCAGCAAGGCATCACGATTCAGGATCTGGCCTGCATGCGTGGCCAGCTCCCACAGCAGATCAAAATCGGCGGTGGAAAGGGTGATGTTCTCGTCAAACAGCGTCACCTGGCGATTGAGGGAGTCGATGGTCAGCGAACCAAAACGCAAAACCCGCTGGGAACTTTGAATAGCGGGCGCCACTTCAGGCTGAGAACCCTGCGCCTGGCGCAGATGCAGACGCAAGCGTGCCAGCAGAACAGCGGGCGGCGTGGTTTTCAGAATGTAATCGTTGGCGCCCATCTCCAGCGCCAGAATGTGGTTCATGTCACTGTCGAGCGAGGTCAGCAGCACAATCGGCCCTGACCAGTGCGCGCGCAAGTCGCGGCAAACGGTCATGCCATCTTTGCCCGGCAACATAATATCCAGTAGCACCAGATCGGGATCGGCTTCTAAAATAGTCGCTTCAGCACGGTCACCGCGCGGTTCAACAGTCACTTCAATATCGTGGCGGCCAAGATAAGCGGCGATCAATTCACCGACTTCTGGCTCATCTTCCACATAGACAATTTTGTTCATATTTCACGGCAAGTGATGAGAATGACAGCAGCATAACTTTTCCTGGTCCTGAGCTCTACGCTATCGCACGAAATATCCCTGCCTGACTGGTATATTTACGCTGAAATGTGCCATTATTAGCGGCGCGTTGTAGCGCAAGGTTCGGAACCGTAACGAAAACCAGGAGGAGTGCGAGGGTGTCTGATAAAGAGCTGGCTTCAGCCGGATACAGTGACCGCATCTGCTTCAATTACAGCGATTTTCTCTCTGCTTCCTGCAAAAAACGCTGGAGTTTCGTTGACGCCATTTACGGTGTCATGCCGATTTTTGGCATGGTGACGCGTAAATCTGCACACGGCTTAGCGGCAAGCGACGATCATCTGAAAGAATTAGCATTACAAATCATTTCAACGCAGGTCAGCGACGAGATCAATATTTCGCGACTGATTACCCTCGCGGAACAACAGCACATCAGCCGTTTTGACATCCAACTGCCTTATCCGTTGTCAGAAGATCAGCTGGACGCGATTCATCAGGAATATCGTAAAGCGCTCAATCTGACACAGCAGGATGACCTGCTGTGCGTTTCCATCCCGGTTCAGCCTCACTAATTACTGCGTGAGCTGCCACATCGCTGGCAGTGCTGCCGCAATCAGTAATCCAATCGCGATGCGCTCAAGTTGTGACAACACTCTGTTACCACGGCCGCCGCGTCGCGCGTAAAGGAACAGCAGTAATCCCGGCGCGTAAAGCACCACAGACAACAGCAGGTGCAGCGGGCCAGAAGCATAAAGCAGCCAGAATCCGTAAGCACTGGCACCCAATCCTACCGCCAATGCCAGCGGATTTTTTTGTCCGCGAACCACTTTAATTAAATACAGCCCCACCAGCAGATACGGCACCAGAATCATCTCTGACGCGATGGTCAGCAGCGTATTGTAATCCGCGCCAGTGGCCGCAATCAGGATCAGACAAACCTGCACGCTGCCGTTGGTGAGCCACAACGAAGCGGCTGGCGAATTGTGACTATTCTGTCGCGCAATGCTGCGGGGAAAAGCCCCTTGCTGTGCCGCCAGAAAAGGGACTTCTGCCGCCATAATTGTCCAGCTTAAATACGCGCCACACACGGAAATAATCAGACCCACCGCAATCACCGTATTACCCCAATGCCCCAACAGATGCTGCATCAAGCCGGCCATGGAAGGATTTCGCATTTGCGCCAGCTCTGCACGCGGCACCACGCCCAGTGCAAGCAGGGTCACCAGCAAGTAAACCAGCAGTGCGGCGATAACCGCCAGCATGGTGGCGCGTCCCACATCTTTCTTATGACGTGCACGCGCGGAGACCACCACCGCGCCTTCCACGCCAATAAACACCCACAAGGTGATCAACATGGTCTGCTTGACCTGCTGCCAGAGCGGCTGGCCTAACGCAACGCCGCTGAAGTCGAAGTGGAAGCGATCGTAGTTGAATGCCAGCAGGGCCAGCACCACAAACAGCAGCAGTGGCACCAGTTTCCCCAGGGTAGCGAGCAGGTTGATGCTGGCGGCGGTTTGCACGCCACGCAATACCAGCCAGTGCACCAGCCATAAAAGTACCGACGCACCGAGCATCGCTTGCCAGGTATTGCCATCGCCAAACACCACGTGGTCAGGCGAATCGGTGAAGAAACTCAGCGCCGAAAAGACAATCACCAGATACGACACGTTGGCGATGACCGCACAGAGCCAGTAGCCCCAGGCAGAACAAAATCCTACCAACTCACCAAATCCGGCGCGCGCATAGGTAAAAATCCCGCCGTCCAGTTCGGGTTTTAAGCGTGTCAGCAGCAGCATGGCAAATGCAAGAAACAGGATGCCCACACCAGTGATCAGCCAGCCAATCAGCAGTGCAGCGGGGCCGGCGACGGCAGCCATATTTTGTGGCAGGCTAAACACACCCGCACCGAGCATCGAGCTGAGTACCAACGCAGTGAGCGCGCTCAAACCTAATTTTTTATCCAAAACACCATTCCTGGGCAGCAGAGTATGCTGGTTAGTGACGATTCCGCTGGAGTGTAACGTGGCAATTGGCCGGATTTAAAACGGAATACCCTGAAAACAGGCGAAGGATTTTACGGAGAGCGAAAAGGGAAGGCAATGCAGGATTATGCAGATCTGCGCAGAGACTATGCAAACAGAAGCACAGGGCGACAAAAGCCGCCCTGCAGGGGAATTACTTGAACAGATCCGCGGTCACGGTCAGGTTGCCACCGCTCTGGCTCGACCATTGACGGGTGATGTGATAGTACTTCGCCCCCTTATCTGCTGCGCGTTTTGCCACGGCTTCAGACACTTCAGTCGGCGTTCCGAAGTGATCAGAGAAGGTCACAGTATCAAACGGCTGCATCTGTGCGGCAGTAATCGCATTCACTTCCTGCACGCTACGACCATCTGCCAGCTTAACGGTATAGCGCTGACCCGTTGAACTCTGCGTTTCAAAGAAACGGCCTACGCTACGGCTAGGGGTATCAGAAGAGGCAACACCCGGAATGGCCACTTTGCTGGCTGCAGCGCCGCCAGCAGCCAGTGCTGCTTTGCCGGCTTCAGAATCGGCAGGAATCGAATCTGAAACATTCTGCACCTTACGTTCTGGTGCATCCGCTTTATAGACATAAGCAGTCACGTACTGGTTACCGCCGTTATTGGCATCAACCTGACGCACAATAAAGAAGGATGCCGCGCCTTTGTCTTTCGCCTGTTTGGCAATGGCATCATTCACATCTGGCTGGCTGGCGAAGAAACCGCTAACAGAAACAGTATCGAATGGCTCTAAACGATAGGCTTCGGCTTTTGGCAACTCTTTCACACCGCTAAAGATGCGGTATTTGGTGGTGTCATCCGCTTTTGGGGCATCAGCTTTGTACAAATCAGCCGTGACGCGCCAGTTGCCGCCGTTGCCGTTGGTATCGTTGATACCCTGTACATAGAAGGAGTCAGCGCCTTTTTCATCGGCTGCTTTAGAGATGGCATCGGTAGCATCACCGATGGCATTGAAACGACCGCTGATATTAATACGTTCGAATGGTTTCAACGCGGCCGCTTGTTCTGGCGTCAACTCTTTGGCGGCAAATGCATTTGCTGCCAACAGGGATAACAAAGTGGTCGCCAGAATGGTGTTCTTCAGCTTCATAAAAATGATCCTTCGCCTTACGCAAAATGAGTACGAAAACGTGCTGGACTCTTGATGTATAACAGATTAGCCGCTGATTATTGCATGTAATAATCAACCTGTCTCAGCCAATTTATGCGCATAAGATTGACAATCTCCGCAAATAATTCATCGACATGTCATTTACCTATGCTATGGCTTTTTTTTGACCGCTTTACCACTTATTCTGGTAACACATAGCATCATAATAGTTAAAGTATTGTTAAATAAAGGTTTTTGAAAACACTAAATTCGACATGACACGATTTTGCGCAGCAGAATATTTTTTATTATGTCGCAAAACTAGTGGCAAAAGGTGGCATTCAATCTTTGCATCTGAATATTTGAGTGAATGTCATAAGTGTGCGTTATCGCTGTGGATCACTTTTCACATTTTCAGTAGGTTATAAAGACTTTGTTACATTGCGCATTTTGCTCATAAAAAGCTGAAACGCTGTTTCAGCCTTATGGGCTTGTGCCACTTACAGAACCTCATCCTTTAATTGTTGAAAGGAAACAGTATGTTAATTGGGATACCCAAAGAGCGGTTAGCCAATGAGTCGCGCGTTGCTGCAACGCCAAAGACCGTTGAGCAACTGATCAAGCTGGGATTCAGCGTCACGGTCGAGCAGGGCGCAGGTATTCGCGCAAGTTTTGACGATGAGAGCTTTATCGCCGCTGGTGCCACTGTCAGCACCACCGAAAGTGTCTGGCAGTCTGACATCGTGTTAAAAGTGAATGCGCCAGACGATCAGGAGATCGAACTGACACGCGCGGGCAGCACTTTAGTTAGCTTTATCTGGCCCGCACAAAATCCGGCACTGCTGGAAAAACTGGCGGCGCGCCAGGTTACCGTCATGGCGATGGATTCTGTGCCACGTATTTCTCGTGCCCAGGCACTGGATGCGCTGAGTTCCATGGCGAACATCGCGGGTTACCGTGCCATTGTTGAAGCGGCGCATGAATTTGGCCGCTTCTTTACCGGGCAAATCACCGCCGCGGGTAAAGTACCACCGGCGAAAGTGATGATTATCGGCGCGGGCGTGGCGGGTCTGGCGGCAATCGGTGCAGCGGGCAGCCTTGGGGCTATCGTTCGTGCGTTTGATACCCGTCCAGAAGTGAAAGAACAGGTGCAGAGTATGGGCGCCGAGTTCCTTGGGCCGGATTTCGCACAAGAAGCCGGCAGTCGCGAAGGCTAAGCTACAGCGATGTCAGAAGCCTTTATTAAGGCAGAGATGGAGCTGTTTGCCGCGCAGGCGAAAGAAGTCGATATCATCGTCACTACCGCTTTAATCCCGGGCAAACCGGCACCGAAGCTGATTACCGCTGAAATGGTTGCCAGCATGAAGCCAGGTAGCGTGATTGTCGATCTGGCGGCAGCAACCGGCGGTAACTGTGATCTCACGGTAGCTGATCAGGTGACTTTAACCAGCAACGGTGTGAAGATCATTGGTTATACCGATCTGCCTAGCCGTCTGCCAACACAGTCCTCTCAGCTTTACGGTACCAATCTGGTCAACCTGCTGAAACTGCTGTGCAAAGAGAAGAACGGCGAAATCACCGTCGACTTCGAAGACGTTGTGGTACGTGGCGTCACCGTGATTCGTGACGGCGAAGTCACCTGGCCAGCACCACCGATTCAGGTATCTGCTGCACCGAAAGCGGCGCAGGCGGCCATTGAGCCAAAAGCAAAAGTGGAAGCCAAACCGGTTTCACCGTGGCGCAAATATCTGCTGCTGGCATTGGCTGTGGTGCTCTTTGCCTGCCTCGCTAACGTGGCACCGCCTGAATTCCTCTCCCACTTTACTGTCTTCGCGCTCTCCTGTGTCGTCGGTTACTACGTGGTGTGGAACGTCAGTCACGCTTTGCATACGCCATTGATGTCCGTCACTAACGCCATTTCCGGCATTATTGTGGTGGGTGCGGTGCTGCAGATGGGACACGGCGGGTGGGTGACTTTCCTTGCCTTCGTCGCAGTACTGATTGCCAGCATCAATATCTTCGGTGGATTCACCGTCACCCAGCGCATGCTGAAAATGTTTCGTAAGAATTAAGGGGTAACAACATGTCTGGCGGATTAGTGACTGCAGCATACATTGTTGCCGCAATTCTGTTTATTTTCAGCCTGGCTGGCCTCTCAAAACACGAGACGTCAAAGCAGGGTAACATCTTTGGTGTCAGCGGCATGGCGATTGCGCTGCTGGCGACCATCTTCGGCCCCAACAGCGGCAACGTGGCGCGGATCCTGCTGGCGATGGTGATCGGGGGTGCAATCGGTGTGCGTCTGGCGAAGAAAGTCGAAATGACTGAAATGCCAGAGCTGGTAGCGATTCTGCACAGCCCTGTGGGGCTGGCAGCGGTGCTGGTGGGTTTCAACAGTTACATCGACCACGCACCAGGCCTGGCGCCGGTAATGGAAAATATCCATCTGACCGAAGTGTTCCTCGGCATCTTTATCGGTGCAGTGACCTTCACCGGTTCCATCGTGGCGTTTGGTAAACTGCGCGGCAAGATTTCGTCGAAAGCGCTGATGTTGCCGCATCGTCATAAAATGAACCTGGCAGCGCTGGTGGTTTCCTTCTTGCTGATGCTGTGGTTTGTACAGACGAATAGCACCGGTTCACAAGTCGTCGCGCTGTTGTTGATGACGGTGATTGCGCTGGTGTTCGGCTGGCATCTGGTGGCGTCGATTGGCGGTGCGGATATGCCGGTTGTGGTGTCGATGCTCAACTCCTACTCCGGTTGGGCGGCAGCGGCTGCGGGCTTTATGCTCAGCAACGACCTGCTGATCGTCACCGGTGCGCTGGTGGGTTCTTCGGGTGCCATCCTGTCCTACATTATGTGTAAGGCGATGAACCGCTCGTTCATTAGCGTGATTGCCGGTGGTTTTGGTACCGATGTGAGTGTCGGTGGCGAGAGCGAAGAAGAGGGTGAACATCGCGAAATCACGGCAGAAGACACGGCGGAATTGCTGAAAGGCTCAACGTCAGTGATCATCACCCCAGGCTACGGCATGGCAGTGGCGCAGGCACAGTACCCGGTGGCGGAAATTACCGAAAAACTGCGTGCGCGTGGCATCAAAGTGCGTTTCGGCATCCACCCGGTTGCTGGCCGTTTGCCTGGCCACATGAACGTGTTACTGGCTGAAGCCAAAGTGCCGTATGACGTGGTGCTGGAAATGGACGAGATTAACGATGATTTCAGCGATACCGATACCGTGCTGGTGATCGGTGCCAATGACACCGTTAACCCGGCGGCGCAGGAAGATCCGCGCAGCCCAATCGCTGGTATGCCCGTACTGGAAGTGTGGAAAGCGCAGAACGTTATCGTGTTTAAACGTTCAATGAATACCGGTTACGCTGGGGTGCAGAACCCGCTGTTCTTCAAAGACAACACGCAAATGTTGTTTGGTGATGCGAAGGCGAGTGTAGAAGGTATCCTGCGCGCGCTGTAATCTGTAGTGCGATTAAAAAGGCGACCATCTGGTCGCCTTTGTTGTTTTAATCGTCTTCGTCTTCTTCATCGTCATAATCAATCGGCGATTTGAAATCGTCCGGTTTGATTGCCAGCAAATCACAGCGGAGATGATCGATAACCTGCTCAGCGGTATTCCCCAGGAACGCGGCCGAAAGGCCAGTGCGGCCGATGGTGCCGAGTACCACAATTCCCGCCTCCAGATGAGAGGCGATATCCGGTATCACTTCCTCCGGCAAGCCTTTTGCCACATGCGTAAACTCTTCGCCGATGGAGAATTTCTGGCGTAGCGCTTTCATCGCCACCAGATGTTGTCCGCGAATCGCATCGTTATACACGCTGGGGTCAAAGTCGGGGAGTTCAATGGCGATATTGATTGGCGTGATGGGATAAGCACCGACAAGGTGCACTTCTGTGTGATTGACCATATCGGCCAGCAGCACTGTTTCACGAATCAGCTTTTGGTTTAATTCATCGTGATGGGGCTCTTCACTGGCCAGATTGACCGCCACAACGGCTCTGCCACCTTCCGGCCACGGCTGATCTTTCACCATCCACACCGGGCAGGGGCATTTGCGTAGCAGATGCCAGTCTGTCGGGGTAAAAATCACTGCTTCCAGGCGATCGTGCTGATGGGCCATTTTCAACACCAGGTCGTGCTGGTGCGCCATCACTTCCTGAATGATCGCTTCATAAGGGCGGTTATGCCACACCACCTTAATTTCAATATCAACACCGGCCTCAAGATAGGCGTGGGCCTGTTGACGAATCCATTCAGTACGCTGACTGATCACACCTTTACGCATGTTGGATCGCTCATCAGGCGACAACAAGGTGGTCATTTCATAGGAGAAGTCGTAGATAGGCAGGAAAGCTTTGATTTTTCCGCCGATACGTTGATTCAGATACACCGCACGACGCAGCGCGGGTTGATCGTCCTGTTGGGCGTCAATCGCCACCAGAATATTTTGGTACCGGGACATAAGGCAATCTCCTCAAACCAAAGCAAGTTGGATTAAAGATAGCCTAAGTTGGCGCAGGGCAGAAGGGGAAAAGTTGTTGCCGGATCAATAAACTAACATTTATCGACCCGGCATAGAATCACGCAGCTTGTTCAGTCTGACCCGCCAGTTCTGCCAGCAACGCATGGTTCTCGATAGTGATATATTTGCCTTTAACGGCCAGCATGCCACTTTTCTGGAAGCGGCCCAGCAGACGGCTAATGGTTTCTACGGTTAGTCCCAGGTAGTTACCAATGTCACCACGCGTCATGGTCAGGCGGAATTCGCGTTGTGAGAAGCCACGTTGACCAAAGCGGCGTGACAAATTCCAGACAAAGGCCGCCAGACGCTCTTCCGCGTTTTTCTTGGAGAGCAGCAGGATCATATCCTGATCGCCTTTAATCTCACCGCTCATCAGACGCATCATCTGCTGGCGCAGTGCCGGCATTTTACCGGAGAGATCGTCGAGAGTTTCGAAAGGAATTTCACACACCATCGCTGTTTCCAGCGCCTGAGCAAAACTCGGGTGGTGCGCGCCGACAATCGCATCAAAGCCCACTAAATCCCCTGCCAGATGGAAGCCGGTAATCTGCTCGTCACCCTGTTCAGTAATGGTATAACTTTTGATGGTGCCGGAGCGGATAGCGTAAAGCGATTTCAGTTCATCACCGGCTTTGAACAACGTCTGACCTTTCTGAATCGGCTTTTTGCGCTCAATGATATTGTCCAGCTGATCCAGCTCATGCTCGTTCAGTGTGAAAGGGATACACAACTGGCTGATACTGCAATCCTGACAGTGAATGGCACAACCGCCAGACTGAATACGTCGAATGCTGCGTTTTTCCGGGATCATATAGGTACGCTCGATGATTATTGACTGCCGTCAATTTTAACATTTTTACGCGTTAAGGGAACTCATCCGAGCAGTAATTCCCTTTAAACCCCCACTAACGTAGGGTATACCTGAGTTTGCGCAAGGTTTGCATGACATTATTTTTTGACCTGGAACGTTTTGTTGCCATATTTACATCTGGTCATAACTTGTCTCAGCGCAAAAAGTGACAGATGTGATGCCAAAAATCCTTTGCTACTATTTTGTTTTTGAGCGGCAACTTGCGCTCAGCAAACCACCAGGCGTGAGAAAACACCATGAACCTAGACGATGAAGACCTTTTCCGGGATGCCATGGGCGATGTGACGCCACTGAAAGATTGTGCCAATACCCAATGGTTGCGTTCCCCTTCGACCCAAGCGCCGCGCCCGACGCAAGCCAATGACGAACAGGAAAATTTCCTCACGCGGGGCTTTCTTGACATCATCCCGCTGACGACTCCGCTGGAATACAAAACAGAAGGGATTCAACAAGGTGTGTTGGATAAGTTGCGGCTGGGGAAATATTCCCTGGACGCCAGCCTGAACCTGCTGCGTCAGCCGATAGAAACCTGTCGAAAGTCATTGTTCAGTTTCATGCTGCAGGCACGCAAGCAGGGGCTACGCAATCTGCTGATTATCCACGGTAAAGGCCGTGATGATGAAGCCCATGCCAATATCGTACGCAGTTATCTGGCACACTGGCTGACGCAGTTTGACGAGGTGCAAAGCTTTTGCGTGGCGCAGCCCCAGCACGGAGGTGCCGGGGCACTGTATGTCAGTTTAAGAAAAACGGATCAGGCGCGGCTGGATAATCGTGAGCGCCACGCCAAACGCAGTCGCTAATCAGGTGTGAAATTTGCGAATGGTCGCCAGCAACACTTCGGCACTCAGGCTGAGATGACTGCCGCTGCGGGTGATAATCCCCACCGGCTCTCCCGGCCCAGGGGAGTTAATCGGCAGTGCAATAACGGCATTGTGGCTAAGGTCTTCCTTGATGGCGCCTGAGGGGACAAACCACACATAGTCATAACGCAGGGCCAGCTGACGCGCCAGCGAAGTGGATGAGGTTTCCACACAATTAGCGGGAAGCGCACAACCTTGCTCGTCCAGCATATGTTGAGCGATACGACGCGGGGCGGTGCCCTCCGGCGATATCACCACTGGCCACTGCATCGCGCGGGATAACGTGACGTTGTCACTGAGGAGCGGGTGTTCCGGACGTACCACCAGTTTAAGCGACTCGAGGAATAGCAATTCATAACTCAGACCCGCCATCATTTCACTGTCGGCCATGCGCCCAATGCCAATATCAAACTCACCCGCGCGCAACCCGGCCAGCAGAACATTATTATGTAATGTCGCCACTTGTACCGTGGTGTTCGGTTGTTGCTCGTGAAAGCGATCGAGAATCTGTGGCAGCATACCCATTGCCGCTGTGGTGAGCGCGCCGAGGCGAATCACGACCGGTCGGCCGGGTTGTGGGGCGTTAAAGCTTTGGCCTGCATGGTTAAGCGCATCCAGCACTTTTACCGCATGGACAAGAAATTGCTCGCCGAGCGTCGTTAACTGGGCACCGAGACGACCACGTTCAAACAGACGCGCGCCAGCCAGTTCTTCCAGCTCATTCAGGGTTTTTGAGAGCGCAGGCTGGCTGAGATTGAGTGTCTCTGCCGCGCGCCCCAGCGTGCCTTGCTGCGCGACCGCAACAAAGGTGTGTAAATGGCGCAAGCGAATGCGCTGATTGAAAAGGGAATTTTTGTCCATAGCCTCAAACATAATGACTTTTACCTGATGGCGGCAATGGGAAAACTGGAATTATGTTAACTTCACTGCAAAATTATATTAACAAAAGCCCTGATATTGCTAACCTGATGTTTTAACTCGAATTAGTAAAAATCAGCGCCAATGCAAAATTATCACCTATTGCAATATCAAGCGCTTAATCTCGCATAATTTGAATAATTCTCACTTACACCTAAAAATCCTGCCCGTTATTGTTAACGATGAGCTATCATTATCGCCGTTTTTTTTACCAAAACTGATGATTAAACGATGAATGTGCAGGAGTTGATCCGTGACCACCGTTGAGGCCGTAGATGTTCGCCAGCTGATTAATCAGAGTGCGCTTAGCCGTTGGCAAAAACGCCTGATTGCGCTGTGCTTCATCGTTGTTGCGTTGGATGGCATGGACATCGCGCTGATGGGCTTTATCGCTCCTACATTGAAAGCCAGTTGGGGCGTCACTAATCATCAGCTTGGCATGGTGATCAGCGCTGCGCTGATTGGCCTGGCCTTAGGTGCCATGGTGGCAGGGCCATTGGCCGATCGCTACGGGCGGCGTGTGATGATACTGCTCAGCGTGGGTTTTTTTGGCTTGTGGACGCTGGCCACCGCCATGGCGCAAAACATCGATCAAATGATGTTATTCCGTTTTCTCACCGGCCTTGGCCTCGGTGCAGCCATGCCAAACGTTGGAACGCTGGTAGCAGAGTATGCACCAGAGCGTCGACGTTCATTCATTATCACCGTGGTGTTCTGCGGTTTCACCTTTGGTGCCGCATCGGGCGGATTTGCAGCTTCCTGGCTGTTGCCTCGCTATGACTGGCACTCCGTGATGTTGATGGGTGGCGTCTTGCCGCTGATTGTTTTGCCTTTCCTGCTGCGCGGCTTACCGGAATCCGTGCGCTTCCTGATTAGCCGTCGCGCACCTGCTGCACGTATACATGCCATTTTGGATCGCATGCTGCCTGGCGTCGTTGAGCCGAACAGCCATTACCAGTCCACTGAACAGGTTATCGTGCGGCGTGGCGCAGTGGCGACGGTGGTTTCCCGGCGATATCTCTTCGGCAGCCTGATGTTATGGGGCGGCTACTTTATGGGGCTGTTCCTCGTCTATCTGATTGGCAGCTGGATGCCCTCGCTGATCAACACGCTGGGAATGTCGGTGACGGAAGCGGCTATCGTCACGGCGATGTACCAGGCGGGCGGCACGGTAGGTTCGCTGTTTGCGGGCTGGCTGATGGATCGCATTAATGCCAATATCGCGCTGGCGGTGATCTACTTCTGTGGCGGCATTGCGATTGTCGCGCTCGGCTTCTCCCCGGCGGAAGTGGGATTAATGAGTGCCATCGCCTTCTTTAGCGGCTTCTGCTTTAACGGCGCCAATACCGGCATGAATGCGCTGTCCGCCAGCTATTACCCTACGCACGCGCGTGCGACCGGTTCCAGCTGGATGCACGGTGTGGGTCGTGTCGGTGCGATTATGAGTGCTTTTGTCGGCGCAGAGCTTCTTTCGCTCGGGTGGTCGTTCAGCCAAATCTTCCTGTTGCTGGCGATTCCAGCCGTGCTCACCACGATCATGCTGGCCCTGAAATGTCGCTTTGGTGACCCGTCAGACCGGGCTGAGTGACAGGGCGATCACAGTTCCACGAAATTCCTCCACGGCGATAAAGGGTTGATCTACATTAGCAACAACCCTTAACGCCGAGGTGATGACCATGGAAAACTTTCTCACCAGCGATGCGATTCGCACGCTGTTCTCGCAAGCGATGTCCAGTATGTATCAGCAGGAAGTGCCGCAATATGGCACCCTGACGCAACTGGTCACGGCCGTGAATGAACGTACGCTGGAAGCACAACCCGCTTTAAAAAACCGCCTCGCTGCCGCCGATGAACTGGACCGTCTCAGCGTGGAACGTCACGGTGCGATTCGTGTGGGGACTGCCGAAGAACTCAGCACGCTGCGCCAGATGTTTGCGGTGATGGGGATGGAACCGGTGGGATATTACGATCTCTCCCAGGCGGGCGTGCCGGTTCACTCCACCGCTTTTCGTCCGGTTACGGACAGCGCATTGCGCCGCAATCCGTTCCGCGTGTTTACCTCTCTGTTACGTCTTGAACTGATTGATGATGCCGCGTTGAGAGAGAAAGCCGCCGCGATTTTAGCCGCGCGCGATATTTTCACGCCGGGTTGCCGCGCATTGATCGCGCAACATCAACAGCAGGGCGGTTTAAACGCCGCTGATGCCGCTCGCTTTGTCAAAGAGGCGCTGGAAACCTTCCGCTGGCATGCCCATACCCTCGTGGACAATGAAACCTACAGCGCACTGAGCCAGCAACATCGTTTGATTGCCGACGTAGTGTGCTTCCAGGGGTGCCACATCAACCATCTGACCCCACGCACGTTGGATATAGATCGCGTGCAAACCTTAATGCCCACGCGCGGCATCGATCCTAAAACCCTCATCGAGGGCCCCCCCCAACGTCAGGTGCCGATTCTGTTACGTCAAACCAGCTTTAAAGCGCTGGAAGAGGCAGTCCATTTTAATGACGGCACCCCCGGCACACATACTGCGCGCTTTGGTGAGATCGAACAGCGCGGCGCGGCGCTAACCCCCAAAGGCCGCACACTCTACGACCGTCTGTTGGCAGAAGCGGGCACCGGCAGTGATAACCAGCATCATCAACAGCATCTGAGCGCGGTGTTTCGCGATTTCCCAGATGATGAAGATACCTTGCGCGAACAGGAACTGGCGTGGTTCCGCTATCGTTTGACCGCTAAGGGCACCCAGCATCCTCCGCAAACGGGAGAAACTCTGGTTCAACTGCTTGCTGAAGGGCGCGTGCTGGCAGAACCGATAGTGTATGAAGATTTTCTGCCAGTGAGCGCAGCGGGGATATTTCAGTCTAATTTAGGCGACGAAACGCACGCACGTAGCGCGGGCAATGCCAGCCGGGCGGATTTTGAAGCCGCGTTAGGTGCAGCGGTGCAGGATGAGATGGCGTTGTATCAACAGATGCAGCAGCGCAGTCTGGCTCGTTGCGGTATACGTTAAGGGCATAAGAAAACCGGTCTGTGAAGTGGCATCAGCACTTCAGCAGACCGGCTTCATTTATTTTGATTTTTATTGCAAGCGCGAATCACGCACCAGCGTGTACTTCCCGGCACCCAAGAACATGATGGCGAGTGCGCCCAGCAGATAAAGCGCCTCTGTTTCCAGAGACCAGGCGCCAACATCTGTGCGATGCCAGACCGCGCCCATTTTTACCAGCAAGGTCGCAACAACCATGTTCACCGCAATAATGAAAGCCGCAGGGCGCGTCATTAAACCGATGATCACCATGACAGGTGCCACTATTTCCCCGATGTAAGCACCGTAAGCGATGAAACCTGGCATGCCTTTAACGGCCAACATATGAGCGATCCAGTCGACGCCATGCATCACCTTGAATTCGCCATGAAATAACAGCAGGCCGCCAAACGTCAGACGTAACAGCAGTTTACCGAAGTCCGGGTGATCGCTCATCCGATTGAACATCTGGTTGATACCACCAAACATCGCGCTTCTCCGTCTCGCCAGGTTAACTTGTAACCTTAATGCAATTCGCCATGCCAGGGTTAGCCAAATAATTTGATGGAGATGTTCAACGGATCGAAAGCATATTCGGCTTAATCTGCAAATGCTTTCAGAACATGGACATTCGCTCAAGGCCTGCAAATAATGGAACCAAGCTTGATCTGGGAACCCGAGATGAAAAACGAACGACGTCTGAGGATCATGACCGCAGAGGGTGAACTCAGAGGCCTGATTGACGATGATCTTTTTGTCTTCAAGGGAATACCTTACGCCGCGCCACCTGTGGGCGCACTGCGCTGGCGTCCGCCACAGCCGGTTGCACACTGGCAAGAAGTACGTGAAGCCACGCAATGGGGTGATGCCAGCTGGCAAAACCGGGATTATTGCGTGGCAGTGGGTGGCGGCGATCCGGGCCGGTTCAATGAGGATTGTCTGTACCTGAATATCTGGACCCCAGACGTTGAGCCCTCCCGTCCCTTGCCGGTGATGGTGTGGCTGCACGGCGGAGGCTTTACCATCGGCGCGGGTAGTCTTGATCCCTATCGCGGCAAAGCCTTAGCCGCGCAGGGCGTCGTAGTGGTCACGCTCAATTATCGTCTTGGCCATTTTGGCTTTTTCGCCCATCCGGCGCTGGATGCTGAATACCCGCAAGAAGCGGTGGTAAATAACTTTGCCTTGCTGGATCAAATCGCTGCGCTGCAATGGGTTCAACGCAATATTCCTGCCTTTGGCGGCGATCGCCAAAATATCACACTGTTTGGCGAATCATCGGGGGCGCGCAGCGTGTTGTCTTTGTGCTGTTCTCCGCTGGCTGAAGGGCTGTTCCACAAAGGTATTGTCCAGAGTGCATACAGCTTGCCGGATGTGCCGCGCAGGAGGGCGCAACAGATCGGTAAACAGGTTGCAGCGCATTTTGGCCTGCCGGATCACGCCTCTGCCGAACAGCTTCGTCAGTTACCTGCCGATCAATTCTGGCCGCTGCAACGTCCACTGGGATTAGGTCCAGTGGCAATCAGCGGTGATGCGGTGCTCCCCAAACCGATGCTCGAAACCTTTATGACCGGTAAACAGCATCGGGTGCCGTTGATGGTGGGAAGTAACAGTGATGAAGCCAGCGTATTGGATTATTTTGGTGTTGATCCTGCAACGGTGTTACAACAAATTCGTCGCAAAAATCGCCTGAGTTATGGCCTGATGAAATGGCTATACGATATTCACGACGATACCTTACTGGGCCGGGCAGTGGCGCGAGACATGGCGTTTACCGTGATCCCGTTACTGGTGGCGCAGTCTCAACACAGTATTGGCATGCCTGCCTGGCGATACTGGTTCGACTATGTGTCAGAGAACGCCCGCGACCTCTATCCACATGGCACCTGGCACGGCAACGAAATCCCCTATGTGTTCAACACGCTGACCTCACTGAAACCGCTGCCTGAGCGGGATTACACTGCCGCAGACAAGCGCTTCGCCGACATGGTCAGTACCTATTGGGTGACCTTCGCCCGGGATGCCAGTGAGTTTAGCTATCGGCTACAGGGCAAAATCGACTGGCCGGTGTGGCGTCCCCGTGAAGACCTGACATTAGCCCTCGGTGATCAGGGTAAACCGCAAGCGGTGTTGAAGGCGCGTTTTATGCGTGGGCGGCTGCGTTTGTTCCGTCTGATGATGCGCAGTCACGTTAAGCTTTGATGAGCAGGCTAATAGTGAAATTGCGCAAATGAATTTATAAGGCAAATTTTCGGCTAATCCATTGATTTTCAGGAATAACATTTCCTATCCGGCTTAAGCAGACAGCAATTAATTAGCTTATTAAACCGTTACATTTTCCCAATCCACTGCCGATAAACGCAATATGCCCGATTTTATCGGGCCTCCTACGCGTTTCACACCAAGGGATTATGTATGGGAATCTTAAAAAACTTCACTATTCGCGCCGTCATGCTGACTATTCTCGGGCTGTTCTGCCTGCTGTGGTGCGGTGTCGGATTATTTAGCGTGCACTCGCTCAATGCCCTCGGCGAAGGGAATGAGATAGACCGTGAGCTGGTTAATCAGATGACGGTACTGAGTAAAGGCAACGATCAATATTTTCGTGTGGTGACGCGTCTATCCCGCGTGATGGAAGGGCGTGCATCGGGCGCGGCAGTAAGCGCGGATGCCTTCGCACCGGTGCAACAGGCGCTGGAGAGTATGAAAGCGCAGCTGGTGCAATTCAAAGCGATGGCACCTGGCCCGATGGACAGTGAAACGGTTAACAGCGTTATCGCCAGCTGGCAGAAATTGCTGGATGAGGGGATTGCGCCGCAGGTGTCGCTGGCACAGCAGAGCACCGTTGAAGCTTACCGCACACAGGCTAATAACGTGACGCCCGCCCTCAGCCGCGCCTTTGGCACCAGCGCGGAGGCGTTTAATAAAGCCGCAGGCATTAAGCTGGATGAAACCCGTGTCACCGTCGATAAACTCACCAACATTACTAAGGTGATTATTTTGGTTGCTGTGGTGTTCGGTCTGGTGATTTTGCTGTTCACCGACCGTTATCTGGTAGCGATGCTGGTGAAACCACTGGAGCGCGTACGTAACCATTTTGCAGTGATTGCCCAAGGCGATCTTAGTCAGCCCGTGGAAGATTTCGGCCGCAACTGTGTTGGCAAACTGGTGCCGCTGCTGCGTGCGATGCAGGACAGCCTGCGTGAAGCCGTGAGCGCCATTCGCAGCGGAACCGAGAATATCTATCGCGGCGCGGCAGAAATCTCATCCGGTAACAACGATCTCTCCTCCCGTACCGAAGAGCAAGCGGCCGCGCTGGAGCAAACTGCGGCCAGTATGGAGCAGCTCACGGCAACGGTGAAATTCAACGCCGACAACGCCCGTCAGGCCAGTTCACTGGCAGAAACGGCTACCGGCACCGCGCAGCAGGGCGGCCGTCTGGTAGGGGAAGTGGTCACCACCATGCAGGGCATTTCCGGCAGTTCGAAGAAAATTGCTGAGATTACCAACGTGATCAACAGCATTGCTTTCCAGACCAACATCCTGGCGCTTAACGCCGCCGTTGAAGCCGCGCGTGCGGGCGAACAAGGCCGTGGTTTTGCGGTCGTGGCCAGTGAAGTGCGTAATCTGGCACAGCGCAGTGCCGGGGCGGCGAAAGAGATCGCCACGCTGATTGAAGATTCCGTCCAGCGCGTGGATAAGGGCTCTGCATTGGTCAGCAGCGCAGGCAGCACCATGAACGATATTCTGAAGTCGGTGCAGGATGTGAATGAGATCATGAAGCACATCGCGGCCGCCTCCGAAGAGCAGAGCAAGGGCATTTCGCAAGTTGGCACCGCCGTCACGGAAATGGACAGCGTGACTCAGCAGAACGCCTCGCTGGTAGAGCAGGTTTCTGCGGCGGCCAGTGCGCTGGAGCGTCAAACGGAAGAGTTGCAGGCTTCTGTCGCGAAATTCCGTCTGTCGGACAGTGCGCCGTTAGGTAAAGCTCAGGCCGCGCCAGCCAGCACCGTTCTGCGCCGTCCGCTGTTAACCAGTACGCCTGTCGCTCAATCGAAGTCGGCCAGCGCCGATGAGTGGGTTTCATTCTGAGGCTGACACAACCACGCCACCAGATCCGGCAGGAACGGTGGCGCATCCTGTTCTGCGCACTGTAAAAGGCTGTACGCTGCCCCGGTGGCCACGCTGTTGGCAAACGGGGCAATCAAGCGACCATTCGCCAAATCATTTTGCACCAGTGTCACATCCGCCACCGTTGCACCAAAGCCCTGAATCGCCGCGCTGATGGCCAGATCCATAGTAGCAAAGTGCTGATTGCGTGCCATCGGCACAGTGGCCGCTTGATCCGCCAGCCACATTTGCCAGTCGCGGGAATCATTGGTGGGATGCAAAAAAGTAAACCTCGCCAAATCGCTGATGCCCACGGGTGGCGTGATGTTGCTGCCCAGGACCGGTGTCAGTCGCTCATCAAATAAACGAATGGAACCGGCAGGCGGCGTGCCAAACACAATCGCCGCATCATAATTTTCCAGCTGTGAAGCGTGGTCCAGCGTGGTGGTCAGTGCCACATGGATTTCCGGCCGCTGTTGCTCCAGCGCCACCAAACGTGGCACCAGCCAGCGCATGGCACAGGTGGGCGCTTTCAGGCGAATTGAGGCATTGCTGCGGCTGGCTTTCTCGGTGGCATTCACCAGCATGGCATAACCTTGTTGCAGTTCGGGCAACAGCACCGCGCCTTGCTCGGTAAGATGCAGACCACGCGCATGGCGTGCAAACAAGGGAAATCCCAGCCAGCTTTCCAGCGTGGCGATTTTACGGCTCACCGCACCCTGCGTAATGCATAATTCGCTGGCGGCGCGCGTCAGGTTAAGATGGCGTGCGGTGACCAGAAAAGCATGGATGGCATTCAACGGCAGGGCGGAGCGGGACATAACGACCTCATGCTATGATTTTTAATCATGGCTATTATGACAACAATTCGCTTGTCGACTCAAGCGTCTCACCGTTGAATAGAAATCTACTTTCCTTACGTGGTTATGCAACCTTGTGGAGCAACGATGACCTTGAATAGCAGTGTTAACATCTCTTCCAAACAGCCCGATGTCGGCACGACGATTTTCAGCGTCATCGGCCAGCTGTCAGCACAACATAAAGCCATCAACCTGTCGCAAGGTGCGCCGAACTTCCCGTGCGATCCGCATCTGGTGGAGCTGGTTAGTAAAGCCATGCGCGAAGGTCATAACCAATATGCCTCTCTGACCGGTTTACCGGCGCTGCGTGAAGCGCTGGCTGAAAAAGTCGAGACGCTTTATGGCCGGCGCTATGCTGCGGGCAGCGAAGTGCTGATCACCGGCAGCGCCACCCAGGGTATTTACCTCGCTATTTCGGCGCTGGTGCATCCTGGTGACGAGGTGATCTTCTTTGAACCGGCGTTCGACAGCTATGCGCCGGTGGTGCGTTTACAGGGCGCAACCCCGATTGGCCTGAAGTTGCAGGTGCCGGATTTTGCGATCAACTGGGATGAACTGCGCGCCACCATCACGCCGCGCACCCGCATGATCATCATCAACACGCCGCACAACCCCAGTGCGCAGGTGCTGACGCCAGCCGATTTGGAGCAGCTGGCGGCCTTAACCCGCAACACGGATATCGTGGTACTGTCCGACGAAGTGTACGAACACATCCTGTTTGATGGCCGTGCCCACTGCGGCATGGCAACCCATCCGGAACTGGCACAGCGCAGCGTGATCGTGTCTTCATTCGGCAAAACCTTCCACGTTACCGGCTGGCGCGTCGGTTATGCGCTGGCACCGGCCGCGTTGATGGAAGAAATTGTGAAGGTGCATCAGTTCATGATGTACGCCGCCGATACGCCAATGCAGGTGGGTTTTGCGCACTATCTGCAGAATCCGCAAAACTATCTGCAGCTGTCACCGTTCTATCAGGAAAAACGCGATCGCCTGCTGTCATTGATGCAAGATTCGCCGTTTAAGCTGCTGCCAAGCGCAGGTTCCTTCTTTATGTTGGCCAGTTACGGACATTTCAGTGACGAAAGCGACAGTGAAATGGTAAAACGTCTCATCGTCGATCACGGTGTGGCCACCATTCCGTTGTCGGCGTTTTATATGGACGGCACTGACAATAAATTAATTCGCCTGTCATTCGCGAAAGACGACGCAACACTGCAGGCTGGCGCGGAAGCGCTGTGCCGGGTTAAAGGGTAATTAGGGGAAGAATAATGAAAAAGTTAAACGCACTGTTTGTGGCGCTGGGTATGCTGACTTCTGCACACGCACTGGCACAGGAAACCTTACGCTACGGTCTGGAATCCCAATATCCGCCGTTTGAAAGCCGCAACGCACAGGGCGAGCTGGAAGGTTTTGATATCGAACTGGGTAAAGCGATTTGCGAAGTTGGCAAATTCGACTGTAAGTGGGTGGAAAGCAGCTTTGATGCGCTGATCCCGGCACTGCAGGCGAAAAAGTTTGATGCGATCAACTCGGCGATGAACATCACTGAAGCGCGTGCCAAAAGCATCGATTTCACCAAGCCCATCTACCGTATTCCGACCATGCTGATCGTGAAAGAGGGCGAGAAAGTCCTGCCAACCGCCGAGTCGCTGAAAGGCAAAAACATCGGCGTACTGCAGGGTTCAATCCAGGAAACTTACGCTAAGAAGCACTGGGAGCCGCAGGGCGTGACCGTGACCTCTTATCAGGACCAGAACCAGGTTTATAACGACATGGTGGCGGGCCGCCTTGACGGCACGCTGGTGATGTCAGCTGCGGGTCAGTCTGGTTTCCTCGATAAGCCACAGGGCAAAGGTTTCGCCTTTGTTGGCAAGCCGGTTGAAGATGACACCATCCTCGGTTCCGGTATCGGTTTCGGCCTGCGTAAGGGTGATGCCAAGCTGAAAGGTGAACTGGATGCGGCTATCACGAAAGTGCAGGCTGACGGCACCATCACCAAGCTGGCGGCGAAATTCTTCCCTGGCATTGATGTGACCGCAGCGAAATAACAGCAAGCGCCACTCTGGCGCGCTGCGCCGTTAAAACCGGATTAAATTAAGGCTGCCATTGTTCATCTATGGCAGCCTTTTTCGTTTACGTCGAAGTGGGTGGCATTGCCTCCCAACGGTCGCCGGACCCTCACTGTGCCTCTGACAGCATTAAGATCTGCCGGTAAAGTTCTTGCTTATTTCGCCGCCAGATAACACAGCGCTTCCGCCACCTGATAAGACTTCACAAACGACGGCATCGGTAAAAACTCAAAGCGTGAGTGGAAATTGTGCGCGCCGGTAAAGAAGTTCGGTGTCAGTAATCCTTTGGCCGATAAGGCCGCACCATCCGTGCCACCTCGCATAGGGATCACTTTCGGTTCCACACCCACCTGTTCGAGCGCCGCAAATATCAAGTCAATCGCACGACGGTCTTCCCCAATCGCATTGCTGATGTTGCTGTAGGTATCGTTAATGGTGAGTGAAACATGCCCGGTAGGATAAAGCGCGGCGATCTCATCCGCGACTTCCACCAACTGCTGTTTTTTTTCATCGAATCCCTGTAAATCAAAGTCGCGAATCGATGCTTTCAACACCGCACGGCTGGCGTTGGCATTGATATCGTTAAACCAGATATAGCCTTCGCGTCCTTCGGTATGTTCTGGCGTGGCCAGGCGATCGAAACGTGAAATAAAGTCGTGCGCCATCAGGAGCGGATTCACCAGCACGCCTTTACCGGACATCGGATGCGCCGGCACGCCGGTAAACACCAGTTCCGCCGCCGCCGCATTGAAGTTCTCATACACCACTTCGCCCAGCTCACAGCAGTCGATAGTCCAGGCAAAATCAACGTTAAAGCGTGTCTCCAAATCCAGCGCTTTGGCGCCGCGCAATCCAATCTCTTCATCCGGCACAAATGCCACCACGATGTCGCCATGATCGCCTTTGAGGTTTTCCATCAGCGTCATGACCACCGTCACCGCCGCTTTATTATCGGCGCCGAGCACGCTGGTTCCATCGCTAAAAATAATCTTCTGGCCGTGATAGGGAGCGATCTCCGGATGTTCCGCCACGCGCAGCCAGATATCCTGCTGCGCGTTCAGACACAAATCATCGCCGTTAAACGTCAGGGTTTGCGGGTGGATATCCGGTGATAAACCCACGTCAACCGTGTCGATATGGGTAATAAAGCCAATGCGCGGTGCATCAGGCCGATTGCCCGGTTTTACTGCGGTCACCGTGGCATGCTGATCGATGACGATATCCTGCAGCCCAAGCTCACGCAGTTCCTGCGCCAGCAGCTCCGCCATCGCATGTTGTGAAGGGGTGCTGGGCAGCGTGGTGGATTTGGCATCGCTCTGGCTGGAAACCGCCAGATAACGGTAAAAACGTTGGGTCAGTTGGCGCGCGAGTTGTTCTGTCATCACATTTCCTTATTAGCTTTGCGCGATGTGCATTACACACCTCGGATAAATCGTGTTATTTATCATAACTCTATAGCACTTTGATTTATAATGCATTTTCATTTAAATCAGTGATTTAGATGCTAATTAGTGTCGTTGCATTACACTGAGTTGACACATTCTGCCGCCACTTTGTCGCCATCTGTTAAGTCGATGTTTGATGCTGCCAAAGGGTTCTTAGCGACTGCATCCTCTAGGTGGTTTGGAGCAAAATGAGCATAGGCCATAGTCATTGTGATCTCTGAATGGCCAAGGATTTCTTTAAGCACGAGTATATTGCCGCCGTTCATCATAAAATGACTGGCAAAGGTATGACGCAGAACATGGGTGTTCTGATTTTTAGGTAAATTGAGTCCGGCCATGTTAAGCACAACCTTGAATCGTTTATACACTCGGCTAAATAGCAATCCTTGTTTTTTCGGTAAACTATCATAAAGCGATTTTGAAATTGGAACGGTTCTATTTTTTCCGCTTTTAGTATTCGTGAAAGTAATTTTGTTGGGGATGACTTGTGAGCTTCTTAATAGTGCCGCTTCGTTCCATCTGCATCCGGTGCTTAGGCAAATGCTAACGATCATTAAAAGGTCATGGTCACCATAAGCTTTGCATGCAGCGATTAATCGTTCTATTTCATCTGTGCGAAGGAAGCTTAGTTCACTCTGTTTTATTTTGAAAGGCTGTATATCTTCCAGAGGGTTAGGGTATTTGATGTACTTTAATTTTTTAAGTTTGCTGAACATACCATGCAAGCGAGTGCATTCAATATTTACTGAGCGCGCTGATAGAGGAGGCAAATAACGATTGCTTAGTTTACGGAATACTTCGCCATTTAGTCGTTTTCTGCGGTGCTCCGCAATGTCTTCACTAGTGATAGTCGAAGCAATCGGATCGCCTAATGAATCACAAACTATTCCTAGCCTGTCCTTAATCACATTGGATTCTGAGAGAGTAACACCATGCACAGAATGCCATAACTCAATAAGTTCGCTAAGTTTGCGGGTGTCTTCCTTTTCTCCAAGCCAGGGCTTACTTTCAGCCTCTTCCATTGTGTGTTTTTCGAAAGCAACCGCCTCGCCTTTGGTTGCAAACTGGCGGCGAACTCTTTTTCCGGTTCGCCCAGCTGGATAACACTCACATAGCCATTTACCAGATTCCAGTTTACGAATTGTCACGTTAATGCCTTAAATATTATTTATGGTCATAGCCACGCGGCCAATAGGTTTTATATCATCAAGGCCGCATTCAAAGGAAACTTGATCGTCGGTAACCTTCAGTTTCTTGTTAGGAATCTTAGATATTTTCTTTAAGCTGCATGTGCCATCAATTTCTACTAGCCATAAGCCATCGGTAATATCATTGAATGAAGTTTCTAATATATAGCGGCTTTCACCATCAATAAGCTGTATAGGGTTCTTTAAATCCTTTTTCAAAAAGGATAAGTCAAACATGTTATAGCTAGCTTGATGTATAACTCCATCTATAACTTTGATATTAGAAATGCTTACAACATCTGATTCTTTAGCATCAAACATAGGACCATTACCAGTCATCAGCCAGGGAAGAGATGCCTTAGTTTCAGCTGCACAAACTATTACCCAGTCGAATGGAAATGTGTCTCGCATCCAACGGTTACCAATCCCGCCTTTTGATACTCCCATATGGTCAGCCAGTTGCTGACGAGTGCCATAGCCATAAGCCTCCATTATGCGTTCAATGGCTGCGCGTCCGCCTTCAGTAGGCGTTAACTCTATCCCATGTGCGAAACTTTTAGTTGACATTTCCCAGGTGCGATCCTATCTTCTGCGTATCCCAGCTGCGAACTGGGTGTTACGACATGTTAACTCGTGATAACTCAACAGGAGAATATGCCTTATGGCAGCGTCTATTTCAATTTATATCCCTAAAGCCAAGGTAACTCCTAAAGAGTTCAGCGAACTTCAAGGCGTTAAGGTAAGGACTGTGCGCTCTTGGTGCGAAAAAGGAATTCTTTCTCAAGACAAGAAATCACATAAAAATGGACGTACTTCAATCCATTACCTCAAGTTTATTGAACGTCAGACCCGTCAAGCTCTAGGTCACAATCGTTTTCAGATAATTGTTGGTCGCGAACCAGTTTGATCTCAGTAGCGAACTTTCTGGTCAAACCCTATCAATTTGAACGGTGCGAAACATGTACGATTACAAGCTTTCTGTACGTAATTGCCTTGATGATGCATGCCGTGCCTTCGTACTGGCGCACAACATCACCGACGTTGCCAAAGCGGTTGGCATGCAACCCGCCACTTTGCGCAACAAGTTGAATCCAGACCAACCGCATCAACTGACGTTGCCGGAACTGCTGGCTATTACTGATCACACTGAAGACCCGACTATCCTGGACGGTTTTCTGCGTCAGTTGAACTGCCAGCCATCTGTACCGTTTAACAACGCCACGCCTGAAAACATGCAGGTATGTGCTTTGACTGCAATGTCTAGCGTTGGGGTAATCGCAGGGGAAGCGGTTTCAACGGAGAAGATGACCGTTGCGCGCCGCAATCAGATTTTAGACAAGGCCAGCGATGCAATTCGCAGCCTGTCACTGCTCGTCTATTCCGTTGAAAGTCGTTTCCAAACCATGCCCGCGCTGGCCGCTGCTGTCGATGTCGTCAGCTCTGCCATGCCCGGCATCGTCGCGTGAGGTGAATATGTTCGTATTCGTGAATTTCCTCAAACGCCAGTCTCCACCGCAGCAGCTGCCATCTTTTGGCCACGGTTCGATCTCGCTGCAGGATGGCCGCCGCTGGAACCCTGCAAACACTCCAAAAAATAAGGAGGCGTTTCGTGAAAGCAAATGATCAGCATTGGGTCGGTGTTTTGCGTCAGATGGTTTCAGGTCATAGCACCCAGGCGCACCAAATCTGGGAGCGCCTTAGTGAGCATCAGCGTGGGGTCATTCTTCATGCAGCCGGATTGAAGTCGCGCCACTGCCGCTACTCATGGAATCAGTTTTCCAATCATGAGTTGCATCAACTGAAGCGCGGCTTACAACGCCTCAAGTGCATGGTGGATATGTTCAAAGGGCTGGGGCCGCTTGCGTTTCAGCAGGAGAAAAAGCCATCTCCATCAGCGCTTAGCGCTGCGCGTTGTGTTCCAACCGTACCGGGAACCCCGGTGGACGATTTAATTAAGGCGCGGGACAAGCTGCGTGAAACTACGGCCAGTCGGGCCAATTGAGGTGTTTATGCAAGTTATTGCTGTAGATAAAAAAGAGCTGTTATCCGACTTCCGTGACTGGGGCGTCAGCAATGAATACGCTGATTTCTTCGTTAGTAAGTGCGTTGATGACGGTAAGACGATCTCGTTTCGCTCATTCGTTTTTAACGACACCATCCAGATGCACGATTCAATTCAGTTGATGGCCGCATGTGCCGCATTCTGGTGCCGTGCTTACCGTGAGGCAGAAACCCAACTGGCGCAAGTTGAGGCGTTGAGTGCGATTCGTTCACTGTACTTTGCTGCTGGCTTTGCAAGCGCCTCGCCAGTGGTCGCGCTGATTCGCTCCTGGTGGAGTAACACTTATGAGCTTCACCAGTTGCAAGCGCCGAATCAGTCACAGTCGCAAACTGTCGGCTTCCGCTCAGCGTTTCTGAATAACTCTTTCCTTCACCACTAAACCCTTAACGTGCGTTTCCTGCGGCTTCCACTTTGGTGGCCGTGGATTCGTGCGTCCTGAAATGGAGAAACTGACATGCGAATGACCCGTCATGACTTACCAAATAAATCGGCCGGCAGTGCGGAATTGGTGCAAGAGCTTTGCAATCAGGCGCGCGTAGATGGCGGAAAGGATGTTGCTACTAAATTGTCCGGCCGACTTGATCGCCTGGCTACTCATGCCGCAAACAGCGGTATGTCTGCGGCTGAGATTGTCGAGATGATCCGTGAAGAGGCAATGGCCATCGACGGTAAAGGCGGTGCGGTATGGCAGTAAAGTCGCCTTTGAAGTGGGCTGGTAGCAAGGTCCGTGTGATGCATGAACTGTCTAAGCATCTGCCACCTGGCAAACGTCTTGTTGAGCCGTTTGCTGGTTCTTGTGCCGTCATGATGAATACGGACTATGACTCGTATCTGATAGGGGATGTAAATCCCGACCTGATTCACCTTTATCAATACATAAAAATGGACGTTGAGCAGTTTATCAGAGATGCCCGTCGCTATTTTGAAGTGTGTATCAGTGCTGAAGATTACTACCGTGTCCGCTTTGATTTCAATACCAGCACCGATTGGCAGTCGCGTGCAGCAATGTTCTTGTACCTGAATCGGCATTGCTTTAACGGGCTGGCCAGATACAACCAGCGTGGCGGATTCAATGTGCCATATGGCAAATACAAGTCGCCATACTTCCCAGAAATTGAAATCCGATCTTTTGCTGAGAAGGCGAAGAGAGCAACTTTCATTTGTGCTGACTTCACCGAGTCGCTTGATCTCGTTGTGCCAGGTGATGTGGTTTATTGCGATCCGCCGTACAACCCAGAAGGCAGCGCAAAGAGTTTTACCAAATATCACTCCGTGGACTTCGACATAACAAATCAAAAGCAGTTGGCCGCAATGTTGGCCAATCTGGTTGAGCGTGGAATACCGGTAGTGGCTTCAAACAGCGATAGCGAACTGACTTATGCGCAATATGGAGCGGGTCTTTTTGAGCTTCACAAAATCAATGTCGCGCGTTCTGTAGGTGCGGCGACTGGGGGCAGTAGCTCAGCGCCTGAAATCATTGCAGTCAGTTATCCAGTCTGCCAGCCATAAGGGAATGCAAAATGAGTGACGAAATTCATCATCCGAAGAAAATTAAGCCATCTCAGGAAGCGTTCACGCTTGCGATGTGCGTATTGAAGTGCGCTCAAAAGACGAGCATTAAAGAGGCGGCTGACGAGCTGGAAACGCTTTTTTATAGTCCTGAAGAGTTGCGAACACTGCGTCAAAGCCGCGAAAGGTGGCGGTACTATCTAGACAGTTTACCAATGTCAGCGACTTCAGAAACTCCGATGCAGCAACAAACTCGGAAAGGCCAGAGCAGTTAATTGAACGGTAGAGATAGCCATCATGAAACAGGGCAATTTTATACGTGGCCATGCCTGAGTCGTTTTCCTGAGTGGCAAGCCATTCCGTAATGCGGGCGTCATGTGCAGGGCGTTCGCAGTCTTTCAGATATTTATCTTCCATGTGTTCCTTGAGGTATGTGTGAGCGTTCATGAGGCTGTAAATAATACTGGTGACTATCACGCCGTCAATGCAATGCGGCGTGATTTCTTTGCGCCTGGTGCGCCGCGCGACATAACGCATACTGAGCTAAAGCTTTGGAACTGCGATTCCACTGATCACGACTGGCGCAGCCAGTATCTGCATGACATGCCTGATTTTCTGGCCAGCTATTTTGGCCATCGTTATGAGTCACTTCTCAAATCTCAAAATAATGGCCGCCGCCGTGCCAATACGTTCTTACGCAACACCATAGGTAAGAGCGTATTGCCACGTCTGAAGCTGGTGAATGCAGCATGGCAACGTGGATACACTGCCGGGATGCCATCGCCGTTTAAAGACAATCTGGATGACCTGCCGGGATATGACCGTGATCGTGTGCGTGATTTGGCATATAACGTGGCCAGCCATCTGGGTGAGGCGTTTCATTCGTGGGTTGAGCTGACGGCATCAGATGAAAAGCTTGATGAGGATGAGCTAAAGAAGCGCACAGCAGACGGCTATGTATTTCTGGCACAGGAAGCGTTGAAATGTGGTACCACGCCACCTTACTGGCTGTCAGTTAAGAAGACCGGGAAGATAAAACGCCGTCATGCCGAGAGTGGCATTTTACGCATGATGTCGCCGGAGTGGTGGCGTGTGCGATTACAGCGCCGCCGTGATCTCCAGCGAGAGCATCTTTCAATTGCTGTTGGCCAGGTTCAAAAAGCGGCAAGCCCATATGTTTCGCGCGGAACGCTGGGCGAGTGGGTAGAGCAAAAGAAGCGCAACCGTGAGTTCTTCAAAAAGTTCGACCTGATTAACGAAGACGGTGACCGTGTGGCGCTGGCTGACATGGTCAACCGCAGTAATGCTAATCCTGCCATTCGTCGCTGTGAGTTGATGGCGCGTATGCGTGGATTTGAAGATATCGCCAATCATGAGGGTTATGCAGGGGATTTTTTCACAATCACTGCGCCTTCACGTTTTCACGCCGTTCACAGCAAGGGCGGTTTTGTTTCTCAGTGGAACGGAGCCAGCCCACGCGATACCCAAAAATATCTTTGCTCAGTCTGGGCAAAAATCCGCGCGGCTTTATCCCGTGCGGGTATCCATGTTTTCGGCTTCCGGGTCGTAGAACCTCACCATGATGGCACCCCGCACTGGCATATGCTGCTGTTTATGCGCCCTGAACATGTTGACGAGGTGCGCGACATTATGTGTTACCACGCTCGCATTCAAGACAGTGAAGAGTTGAATACTGAGAAGGCATTAAAGGCACGGTTCCACGTGGAGCCAATCGATCCCACCAAGGGCAGTGCTACAGGCTATATCGCTAAATACATCTCAAAAAATATCGACGGTTACGCGCTTGATGGCGAGGAAGACGGCGAGACGGGCGGTAATGCGCGTGAAATGGCAAAGGCGGTGTCTGCATGGGCTTCGCGCTGGCGCATTCGTCAGTTTCAGCAGATTGGGGGTGCGCCTGTCACTGTATGGCGGGAGTTACGCCGTTTAGGCGATCAGTCT
Organism: Pantoea sp. CTOTU50773; assembly: GCF_032082325.1. Taxonomy (NCBI): domain Bacteria; kingdom Pseudomonadati; phylum Pseudomonadota; class Gammaproteobacteria; order Enterobacterales; family Erwiniaceae; genus Pantoea; species Pantoea sp. CTOTU50773. The sequence goes on from NZ_DAMDQC010000032.1 coordinate 32,527, forward strand.
GTGGGTCATCCTGAAATGGACGCTGTGCTTGCTGCTGCTAGCGTGGCTGTCGACTGGGCGGCTTACACGCAGGCGCAGGGTGGTGCGCTGGTTGCTCGCCGGGATCTGGTTGTGCGTCTGGCTTATGAAATTACCGAGTGCGGCAATGAGTACGGTGAAGACGTTCAGCGCGTGCAGGGAGTTTATTGCCCTCATGCATTTGGCTCCGAAGTGCCTACCCGATTGGTTAAGTGGGAAAAGGTCGCCAAACTGGCCGAAGCGTCAGCGGAGGCGGTTTTTTCTGGCGGCATCGCCGCCCCTTGGAGTTCTGTCAATAACTGTACGGAAGCGGAGCGCCGTAGGTTAAAGCTGGATCTCATTGCCAGGGGGTTTGAAGGCTCTGACGAGGAGGTGACTATACTTTTAAGAGGGAGTGGAATCACATATCGCGGGTTGGGGATGGTGAGATACCGCTCAGGCCGCCTCATTGACGTTGAGGATACCAATGAGCACGAGGTTTGGGAGGGCTGGTCATCAGGTTAACGCCTGGTTTTCATTAGCTTTTCATCCCGGGAGAATCCTAAAAAAAAGATTCATATTTTTTTACGATTATTATACTGTATGCGCATACAGTGCTTTTTGTGCGGAGGTATCAGTGAAGGATTATCTGGAAGTGGCAGTACAGGTGCAACGTATTGAAATTCTTGCAAGAACTCTAGTTAATGATTTGTACAGTGAAGAGGATAGGGAAATGACTCAGATTTGGCTTGCTGAGTTAGCGACAAGTGCTGCGAACGAAGTAAAGTCAAAAATTAATGAAGCAAAACGCCCCACAGAGGGGCATTGAGTTAAGCAGCTGGTTTAGGCTGAAGCAGTTCCAGGGCAATTTGTTTTTGGTGTGGAGACATTGAAGAAATGACTTGCTGTAAAAGTAAATCCCCCTTTTTGGCGCTAGGGCTGAGTGTGTGAGAAAAAGTCAAATTCATAACGAATGTATGACCACACTCAACATCGGAGCAGCTGCAATAAATGTCAGCAAGTTGCTTATGCTTTCGGTTGGTTTTACGGATTACCGCTTTAGAACCGCATTCAGGACACTCAATTTTCAATACGCGCATATTTGCGGCTCCGGCATATAAAGTATGCCTGGATTTTATACGTTTTCGCATTACACCGCATCCTTGTTCGTTGATTCTAGGTCAAATTTTAGGTGAAGGTGATCCGGTACATCCGGGTCGCCATTCACCGCAGTCATCAGCCTCCGTTGTAGGGGCAACACTTCATTTTTCTTGTAAGTCGCCTCTGTCTTTGCCGGGTCGCCCAGACCTGCAGCATTCTGCGGAATGATCCCCGCCAGACCTGCCGGAAATCGGTGGGCGTTGAGAACGTCCTGAGCGCTGATGTTTTTGACGTTCGCAAATTCATCCTTCGCGCCAATGTCGCCCATCTGGATAAACTGCACCGCTTCCTTATCACCGCCAGGTATGTTTACCAGAATCGTGCTGAAGTTGCCGATCCCTTTACTGTTGGCCAGCTGCGCTTCAATCTCTTCCTCTACTTCATCGGTCATGTTCGGGTCAGTGGTGTAGAGAATTCCGCCCGTGTGCGCGCCGTTGTGGTAGTAGCGGCGGCGGAAAATGACCGCCTCACTGTTAAGCAAGGCTGAGTGAATCCCGCCAATGTAGTCAGGCAGGCCATAGATTTGCTGCTGAGGGTCATACATCTTGATGAAAATCACATCCTCTTCCGCGTAAACCAGCGGTTCGCCCTGTTGCAGCACGACATACTCACCATCTTTACGGCGGCGCATGTACAGGCCGGGCATGGGTTCCAGTGCCACAACGTCACCCCAGCCGTTGCGGATTTTGACGATGGCCAAATCACCGAAGGTCAGGAAATCCATAGTGCCCGCTTCCAGCTGATCATGACTCAGGCCGCCGCTCAGATAATCAGACAGCACCATGTTTTTACGGGCGTGGATAATGCCGCCGTGCTGGCCATTCAGATTAACCAGCTGTGCCAGTGCAAGACGGTCAATCGGCAGGCTGTAATGGTCAAAATCGTTGTCATACCACACTTCGCGGTAATCCGTGCCGGTAGTCAGAACGGGTTCGGGCTTGCCGAAGCGCAGCACCGACATTTTGCGGTTTGATTTGCTCTGCTGTGCGCCGCTGGCGCGTTGCTTATATCGTTTTTTCATGCTGCCTTCTGAAACTTCCATTTGGAGGAGGGTTTGTGTTCGTAGTTGAGCGGCTCATTTTCCAGTCCGTGCATGATTGCCCAGGCTGCTTCTGCATGGCCTGTTTCAGCTGTACGATCGGCAATGAACGTCACGGCATTGCCGCTCTGCGTCACGGCTCGCCGTATGGTCATAAATGACGCGGCTATCTCTTTCTGATCCTGATCCCACTCGATGCGGCCGCTTTCGATGACGTCAGCGGCTTTCATGACCAGTCGGTTCTTCGTGCTGAGGTCGTAGCGGATGGGCTTGAGCACGCGCATGGCAAAGGGGTGAATGTTGTCGTAAACACCCTGACCGATGCCCGTGACGTCCACGCCTAAGAAGGCGAAGTTATACCGGGCAAACAGCTTTTTGATTTCGCTGGCCTGATGACGGAAGTTCATGCCCTTCCAGTTGATGACGGCCAGGACGCGAAACTTTTCATTGGCCAGAACGGGGGGCGCCAGAATAACGAAAGTGGACAGGTCGCCGGAGCGTGCCGGGTCATATCCGCCCCACACAGGGCGCTCGGCAAACGGGCGTTTGGCTTTCGGGTCATGATCCTGCCAGAAAGAGACGTCAACACCGCATTTCTCAAGGTCGCTGTAGCTGAAGACCGCGTCTTTGCTGTCCACAAACACGCACATATAAAGCATGTTGAACGTGTCTTTGCTGTAGCGGTTGCGCAGCTTCTCAATGCTGGCGAGGTTGAAGCCGTTGGCGATGGCGTCTTCCATCGTGATGACGTATCGCCACTGGCCATCCGGGCAAAGGCGTCCGCCATCACGCATCTGGTCAAAGGATGGGAAAACAACGGCGGCGCGCTTCTTACTGCCTTTTTTCCATGTGTCACCTGTCCAGAACGGGTAAGCCTGGTGCGTTTTTGCCGATGGCGTAGAAAAGTAGGTGGTGCGCCATTTATCGTGCGTGGCCATCGCTGACGCGACTTCGTTCAGCTTGTCAAAGTTGGGTACCCAGAAATATTCATCGCAGTACAGGTGACCGCTGTAGGACTGCGCCGTGTTCTTGTTTGTTGAGAGGAAGCGAAGCTCTGCGCCGTTACTCAGGCGGATAGGGTTGCCCGTCAGTGTGATGCCGAAGTACTCAAAGGCGATGTTGACAATGTATGAGCGAAACACCTCAGCCTGTGCGCGGGATGCGGAGAGAAAAATCTGTGGATCACCCGTCAGCACGGCATTTTCAAAAGCCTCAAACGCAAAATACCAGGTTGCGCCAATCTGGCGGCTTTTGAGGATATTGCGGACTTGCTGGGCAAGGTTGGCGCGTAGGTGCTTCTGGTAGCCGAAAAGGTGCTCCTGCGCCCAGGCTTCCATATCTTCAGC